>NZ_JBHYHC010000026.1:0-89586 GCF_042738955.1 Umezawaea sp. NPDC059074 | reverse complement strand
GGTGGGCTTGGGCGCGTTCCAGGGACTGCCGATGTCGACCACGCAGGTCTCGGTGGGCGCCATCGCGGGCACTGCGGGTCGTGACTGGCACCGCATCCAGACCAAGTCGTTCCGCGACTTCGGCATCGCCTGGCTCGTCACGCCGCCGTTCGCGGCGGCGGTAGCGGCGCTGACCTACCTGATCGCCTCCTGAAACTGTTGACAGCCCCACCTTGAATCGATAGATCTATATCTAGAAGTTTTTCGAATCAAGGTGGGGTGAGTCCCCGCCGGAGGAGGACCGCGTCATGGCGAAGACCGAGGACATCAAGATCGAAACGACCGGCGGCTTCATCTCCGACCCCACGCAAGCGCCCGCCTCCAGCGGCGGTGGCTGCTGCGGCGAGCCCGCTGACAGCACCGGCGCCGTCGTGGGCGGACAGGGCGGCGGTTGCTGTGGTGAGCCGACCAGCTGACTTCGTCGGCGCACCACGCATCGACCGCACGGATCCGCACAGGGGGAGTGGCATGACAGGGGCCGTCACCGAGGACGAACTCCTCGCGTTGGCCGACGAGATCGATCAGGCTCGAGTGCTGTCGACGTTGGAAGTGTTGTGCGCGCCCGAGTTCACCGGGCGAGGCATCGGCACTCCCGGCCACGACAAGGCGACGGCCTGGGTGGCGGCGAAGTTCGTCGGCCTCGGGCTCGAACCGACCTCGCTCCCGTTCGAGATCCCCGAGGTTTATCGACTGGAGTCCGAGTCACTGCTGGAGGTGGAAGGCCCGCGGCTGTCCGCGACCCTCGAACACCGCGTCGACTACGCGGAACACCCTCGGTCCGGGCCGATGGACGCCGTGGTGGAAGGCGTCGCGACCTCGTGGGACGACGCGCCTCGGGCCGGGGAGTGGACGATCCTGGACCACGTCCCCCAAGGCGACGCCTTCGCCGAGCTCGCCGCGAAGGTGGACGAGGCGGGCGGACTGGGCCTCCTCACCCCGCAGAACCCGGACGGTTCCGGCTTCCTCACCAAGCGCACCATCGGCGCACCGCCCGTGCGGCTGCCCGTCGTGGCTGTGCGGTCCGAACTGCTGGAGCGGATGGCGGGCGGTACCGTCCGAGCCCACCTGCCGCTGTTCCGCGGCCCGGCCACCGGAACCGATGTCGTGGCAGGCCTTCCCGGCAGCGATCCCGACTCCGCGAACCGACCCGTGCTGATCTCCGCCCACTACGACGGAGTGGGCGCCGACCCCGGCCGCCACTTCGAGTGCGCGGGCGACAACGCCAGCGGGGTCGCGGTGCTCTTCGAGATCGCACGCGTGCTGATCGCGCGTGGGAAACCGTTCCCGCGACCCGTGCTGTTCGCCGTGGTCGACGCCGAAGAGGTCGGGGCGCTGGGTTCCCGGCACCACGCCGACCTCCTGGTCGCCGCTGGAGTCCGGCCCGATGTGATCAACCTCGACATGGCCGGGAAGTTCAACGGCGCCGTCGCCGCCGAGGTCGGTGGCGACAGCACCGCGTTGATCAGCGCCCTCGACCGCGCGGGTCGCGCGCTGCACATCCCGTTGGCCGGCGGGGCCGTCGCGTCGGACAACCGGCAGTACGCCGGACGAGGCCTGCCCGCGGTCGGTCTCGGCCTCGGCGCGGCGCACTACCACTCGCCGCTGGACACGCTCGACCGCATCGATCCCGACGCCCTGCGCATGGCGGGCCGACTGGTCGTGCTCTCCACCGCCTTCCTGGCACACGACAACGAGAACATCGTCAAGGAGTAGGACCATGGCCGCCGCAGCGCAATCCGTATCCGCCCAGCTCATCCAGTTGTCGCCCGCCGTCCGCGACAGCCACGCGCTCCTCGCGTCCGCCCGGCAGGACTTCTTCAAGGTCGCGTTCGACGGCGACGCGCTCGACCCGAAGACCAAGGGCGCCGTCGCCCTCACGGCCGCGCTCGTGCAGGGCAACGAGGAGACCGTCCGCTCCTTCCTGGCCATCGCCAAGCAGCTCGGCCTGAACAACGAGGAGATCGGGCAGGTCGCCGGGATCGTGGAGGCCCTCAAGCCCGAGACCCAGCAGCGCCCCGCGCCCCAGGCGACCGCGGCCGCCGCCGCACCGGTGAAGAAGGCCAGCACGTGCTGCTGATCGCCAGACCCCTCAGCGGCCAAGGAGGAGCAGGTGGCTGACCCCGGCAAGACGGTCGTCCTCATCGGCGGACGCGCCCACCGCGAGTTCGAGGTGCTGCACGACCTCGGCTACCGGATCCTCTACCTCGACAAGCGGGTGCCGCTACACCTTATGGCGTGGGTCGACGTGCCCGTCGACGTCGACACCGACGACTGGGACCAGGTCGCCAAGGTGGTCCGCGACCAGCTCGACGGCCAGGCGCCCGCCGCGGTGCTCACCCACGTCGAGCCGCGCATCCCGCTGATGGCGCACCTTGCCGAGCAACTGCTGCCCGAGGGGCGTGGGCTCACGACGAGCGCGGCCCGCAACTGCCGGGACAAGTGGCACACCAGGACCGTTCTGGCCGCCGCGGGCCTGCCCGTGCCGCGCTTCGGCTTGGCCGAAGCCACCCGCGAGGCCGCGCGGATCGCCCGCGACATCGGCTTCCCCGTCGTCGTCAAGCCGCGGGACGGGGCAGGCGCGTTCGGCGTCCGCCGGTGCGAGACCGTCGAGGAGACGCGGATCGCCGCGGGCCACGTCCTCGACGAGGCCTCGCCCGACGCGCTGCCGGGCGTGCTCGTCGAGGAGTACCTGGATGGCCCGGAGTACGCGGTGCAGACCATCACCCGCGGCGGCAAGACCCGTGTGCTC
This sequence comes from Umezawaea sp. NPDC059074, assembly GCF_042738955.1. Classification (NCBI taxonomy): domain Bacteria; kingdom Bacillati; phylum Actinomycetota; class Actinomycetes; order Pseudonocardiales; family Pseudonocardiaceae; genus Umezawaea; species Umezawaea sp. NPDC059074. The sequence goes on along the minus strand of NZ_JBHYHC010000026.1, from coordinate 86,798 downwards.
AGCGTGTTCCGCCAGCACATGACCGAGCCGCCGGTGTTCGTGGAGCTGGGTTACGACTTCCCGTCCGGGCTGGCCGAGGACGAGTTGCAGGTGTTGGAACTCCTGGTCACGTCGGTGCTGGACGAACTCGGCGTGGACGACTGGGTCAGCCACACCCAGGTCCGGCTGTGCGCCGACGGGTTCCGGGTAGTCGAGGTCAACGCGCGACGCCCCGGCGGCAGGCTCGTGGAGATGACCGAGGTCGTGTCCGGTGTGGACATGGTCGACGCGGTGTCCCGGTTGGCGCTGGGGATGCCGGTGGAGGAGGGCGAGCCACGCGCATCGCTGGCCCGCTACCGCAGCATCGTGTTCGAGGAAGCCGGAACGCTGCTCTACCAAGCGCCGTCGGCCGGCGCGTTCCCGTCCATCGTGGAGATGGAAGTTCCGTCCGGCGACCAGGTCCAGCCGGTCGACCACCCGGTCGGGGGCGTGTACGGCCGGATCCTCGTGTTCGCCGACTCGGTCGAGGAGTTGGACCGGTTCGAGCGACGAGCTCGCGAAGCGCTGGACCTCCGGGTCGCGCCGTCGGACGACCTGACGTGGGTCGCCGCGGAGACCCGCGAGTTCAAGTCGTGCTGCTGAGGTGGCGGAGATGACCATCACGGACGTGGTCGGTGGCCGTCGGGTCGAGGTCGTGCGCGGTGTCGCCGACCTCGACCGCGAGGTGTGGAACGCCGTGGTGCGTGCCGCGGGCGGCAGCGTGTTCCACTCCTGGGAGTGGCTGGCGGCTTTCGAGGAGGCCCCGCCCGGTGTGTTCGAACCCGCGCACCAGCTCGCCTACGACGGCGACCGGCTCGTCGGCGTCTGCCCCGCCTACCTCGTGCACCACTGCCCGCGGCTGGAGCGGATCGCGGAGACGGCCGGGATCGACCTCGGTGGTCCCGTGCTGCTCGCGCACAGCCTGGCGGCGTTCGCCGGTGGGCCGCTCGCCCTGCCGGAACACCTCGACGCACTGGACGCGCTGATCTCGGGGCTCGCGGACACCGCCGCCGCGCTAGGCGCGTGGGCGTGGGGCGCGGTCAACCTGCCCGCCGGTCGCCTGGTCGGCCGCCTGATCGGAGCCGGGTACGCGGCCGCCCGGCTCAACACCACCTACCTGCTCGACACCCGGCACGCCACCGTCGAGGACTACTGGAGCACGTTCCGCAGCAAGCACCGCCGTGAACTCCAGCGGGAACGCAGGGTGTTGACGCAAAGCGGTGTCCGCATCACCGAGTCCGCTCCGGACGCCGACACCCACGTGCGCCTGGTGCACGGGGTGGTGGCCGACCACGGAGCCTCGCTCGACGTGCTGCCCGAGGACTTCCTGCGCGCGCTGCACCGGCACCTGGCACCCCACGACCGCAGCCTCACCGCGATCGACCTGTCCGGCGACGCGATCGCCGTGTTCGCCGCCTACGACTTCGGGTCCGAACGGTCGCTGTGGTTGGCCGGGCTGGACGTCGATCGGCTCGACTCCTTCGGTCCCTACCGGCCGATGGTGGCCACCGCCGTCGAATCGGCCATCACCGCGGGCGTTCCGCTGGTGAACCTCGGCCGGGGCAACCCCGCGCCGAAGCGCCGCGTCGGCGCGGTCGCGGCCCCCCTGTACCTCGCGCTCGCCACCACCGACCGCCCTCGTACCGCGCTCCTGCACGCGGCGCTGCGGAGGTTGGAGCGCGACGGCGCCGACCACGACGACGTCGGGGACGGGTGTTGTTGATGAGCACCGACGACCGTCCGAGCATCGCGTGCGTCTCGGGTCGCCGGGTGGTGGACGTGCTGGCGGGCATGGACGTGCGCACCGTGCTGCTGGGAGATCCGACCCCGCTGGACCTGGCGTGCCTCGCCGACGTGCCGCTCGACGTCGACCTCGGCGACTGGAAGACCACCGAGGTCGTGCTCGGCGCGCTGCACCAGGTCCGACCGCTGACCGCGGTCTTCAGCGTCTTCGACGCCCACCTGCCCTTGGCGAGCTACCTCGCCGAGCGGTTGGACGTGCGCGGTCTGTCGCTGGCAGCGGCGTTGGCCTGCGACGACAAGGCCCGGATGAGGCTGGCCCTGGAAGGCGCGGGCATCACCGGACCTCGTTACCTCGCCGTCGACGACCCCGCCGACGCCTCGTCCGCGGCCCGCCGCCTCGGCTTCCCCGTCGTGGTCAAGAAAGCAGTTGGGGCACGCGGTCGCGGTTCGCTCGTGTGCCAGGACGACGCGGACGTCGCCAGCGCGGTGACGGCGTTCGGCGGAGGCCCCGTGCTCGTCGAGAGCTACGTCGACGGTCCCGAGTACGCGATCCAGACGATCACCGTCGACGGCGTGACCGAGGTGGTCAACGTGCTCGCCCAGCACGTCGGATCGGGACCTCGGCAACCCGAACTGGGATACGACTACCCCAGCGGACTCGGTGAGGTCGGTGGCCTCGCGGTGGGCAAGTTCGCGGCCTCCGCTCTGCGCGCCTTGGGCTTCGACAACGGCGTGGCCCACGTGCAGGTGCGTGTGAGCGCCGACGGGCCGGTCCTGATCAACATCGCGGCTCGACCGCCCGGAGGGCAGTTGTGCGCTCTGACCGAACGGGTGTCCGGTGTGGACATGACCCGCGCGGCCGTCGATGTGGCGCTCGGACTCCCTGTGCTGCGCCGGGAGCCGACGGCCTCCCGCGCCCTGTACCGCTGCGTGGCCTTCGGCCAAGCCGGGGTCGTGGACTACGACGTCGGCGCGCTCGACTCGCCAGGGGTCTTCCTGGACGTGGAACCGGGTGATCCGGTGCACCCCGCGGACGATCCGCGCGGCGGCAGCTACGGCCGGATCGTGGTGTACGGCGACGAAACCCCTCAGCTGCTTCGCGACTACCACAGCATTCTCGACTCCCTCCGCCCCCGTGTCAGACCTAGCCGGATGTGGTGACACCCATGACCGAGAACGCAAGTCCGCCCACCAGGGTGCTGGTGCTCAGCGGACAGCGAACCGTGAAGATGCTCAAGGACCGCACCGACTACGAGGTCGTCTACGCCGACGAGGGCATGTCCCTGGACATGCTGCTGCTGGCCGACTTCCCCTTGGAGGTGAGCTTCGACGACTGGGAGGCGCTGGCCGTCCAGGTCGCCCAAGTGCACGCCCAGCGGCCCCTCGACGCGATCGTGACGGGCGTCGACCGGCTGGTGCCCCTGGCCGGGATGCTCGCCGAACGCCTGGGGCTGACCACCGGGATCACCGAGGAGGCCGCCCGCAACTGCAACGACAAGGCGGCGACCGAACGGCTCCTGGAAGCCGCCGGAGTTCCCGTGCCCGAACACCGCGTCGTCCGCTCCGCGGTGGAAGGCGTCGCCGCGGCGGGGGAGATCGGGCTCCCGGTCGTCGTGAAGCCCAGGGACGGGACCAGCGCCGCGGGGCTGATGCACTGCGAGACCCCCGAGGACGTCGAGGAGGCCGTCGCGGACATCCTCGCCGACGGCCGGGATTCCGCGTTGATCGAGGAATTCCTCGTCGGAGCCGAGTTCGGGGTGTTCGCGAGCCGGGTCGGCGGCAAGACGACCGTGCTGTACGTGGTCGAGGGGGACGTGGGACCGCCGCCCAAGTTCGTCAAGGTCGGGGCCTGGTTCCCGAGCACGCTGGCCGACGGGCAGCTCGCCGAGATCGAACGGTTGACCGACGAGGCGCTCACGGCCGTGGGACTGGACAACTGGGTGGCCTCGCTCCAGTTCATGATCACCGAGGCCGGTCCCAAGGCGGGAGAGATCAACCCGAGGGTGTCGGGTGGACAAGGCGTCGAGCTGATCGCGGCGACCTCGGGGTACGAGCCGACCCTGGTGGCGGTCGAAGCCGCCCTCGGCCGACACGTCACGCCGACGGAACCCCTTGCCGCAGCAGGGTTGTACCGCAGCATCGTGTTCGCCGAGGCGGGCCGGGTGCGCTACCGGGAAGACCTGCTCGGATCGATCGAGGGGCTGGAATCGCCCGTCCCGCCGTTCATCGAGTTCGACGTGCGGCCCGGTGACGCCGTGCTGCCCATCAACCACCCGCGCGGTGGCGCCTTCGGCCGTGTCGTCCTGGCGGGCCGCAGCGCTGACGAGCTGGACCGCGACTACCAGCGGATCATCACCCAGTTGGACCTGCGGGTGGAGCGTGCCGGGGCCGTCGAGGCCAAGGTCGAGCGCGCTCACACTTCTTGCTGCTGAAGGAAAACCGTTAATAGGTCCGTTCCGCTTGACTGTCGGCACGCACCTTGCTTTGATACTTTTGAAAGTATCTAATCAAGGCCTGGGGAGGTGAACATGGCTGACGACATGATCGGTTCCGGCTGCTGCGAGACCAGCGGCATGGAGGACGTCGCGGAGGATGGCACCGAGTGCGGGTGCGCCTGTGCGTGCTGCGACTAGGCATCCGACGTTCCGGGTGAATTCCGAAGCGGGCCGCGCCCGCCTCCTACGGGTGCGGCCCGCCGCGCACCCCCTCTGTTCCGCCGAACCAGAGAAGAAGAGGACTCGATGTGAAAGAGTCGCTCCGCGCGTTGCGCTTCATGTACAGCTACCCGTTGCGCTACCGCGGCGCCATGGCGCTGGCGACCGCCATCATGCTGCTCGGCCTCCTGGGCAACATCGCCATCCCGCTGCTGATGCGCGTCGCGATCGACGTCGGCGTCCTCGGCGGTGACTCCCAGCTCCTGCTGGTGATCGCGGTCGGCGTGCTCGCCGCGGGCATCGCGACCACCGCCCTGCTGCACATCGGCAAGCGCATGAGGTTCACCGTCGCCAGCAAGGCCGTCACGGACCTGCGCCGCGACATGTTCGCGAAGCTCCTGCAACTCGGGCCCGCCGACGTCGCCGAGGCGTCAGGCGGTCGTGCCCTCACGCGCTTGATCTCCGACGCGGTCGCCGTGCGCGGCCTCACCAACGGCGGCCTGCTCGAACTGCTGAACCAGATCCTCGTCACCGGCGCGATGCTCGTCGCCGCGCTGATCATCGACTGGCGCACGACGTTGATCTCCGTCATCCCCATGGCTTTCGTGATCCTGGGCAACATGACGGTCCAGTTGCGACTGCAGAAGTCGTTCGTGGAACTCAAGGGCCAGTTCACCAAGCTGCTCGCCGGTGTCGGCGAATCGCTCGCGAACATCAACATGGTCAAGTCCTTCGGTCGCGAGGACGCCGCGTCCGGCAAGCTGCACAAGATCAACGAGGACCACGCCGCCCGCGACGGCAAGATGAAGACCACGTACAGCCGGTGGGAGGCCTTCCTCAACGTCATCGGCGGACTGCCCACCCCGATCGCCCTGTTCATCGGCGGCAACGCGGTGGTGGACGGCACGCTCACCGTCGGCAGCCTGGTCGCGATCGTCGCGCTGATCATGATGTTCCAGATGAGCGTCCACATGCTCTCCATGAACGTCAACGGCGCCTTCCGCTCCACCGTCACCGCCCAGCGCCTCCTCAACGTGATCGACGCGAAGTCGGTGCTGACCGAACGCGACGACACCCGGCCGATGCCCCAGCTCGCCGGCGCGCTGAGCGCAAGCGGGGTCGTGGTCGAGATCGCCGACCGACGGGTGCTCGACGGCGTGGACGTGTCCATCGGGGCGGGGGAGAGCGTCGCCCTGGTCGGCCCGACCGGCAGCGGCAAGACCACGCTGCTGCACGTGCTCGCCCGGCTCCGCGACCCGCAGGACGGCGTCGTCGCCTTCGACGGCGTGGACGCCCGCGAGTTCGGCATCACCGACGTTCGCCACCACGTGGTGTGCCTGCCGCAGCGGCAGTGGATCTTCGAGGGGACCCTCGCGGAGAACGTCGGCTTCGCCCGCCCCGAGGCGACCGCCGAGCAGATCGCCGACGCCGTCACGGCCGCAGGTCTCGGCCACCTCCCGCTGGACCGCCACTTCGGCTCCAGCACCCTCGACCTGTCCGCGGGCGAACGCCAGCGCATCGGCCTCGCCCGAGCCCTGCTCGTCGACCCCGAGGTCCTGCTGCTCGACAACCCGACCGCGAACCTCGACGCCGAGACCGAGGCGGCGCTGCTCGACACCATCGTGGCCGTCCGCGGCGAGCGCACGCTGGTCATCGCCACCCAGCAGCCCTCCGTGGCCCGCTACGTCGACCGCGTGATCACCCTGCGCGGCGGTCTGGTGGAGGCGGACGAAGCCGCCCTGACCCTGGCCCACGCCGGAACGTCCGAAGGAGCCCAGGGCAATGGCTGACCCGACCACCAAGACCGCCGAACCGGCGGACGCCCGCGCGGCCCGCAAGATCCTCTGGAACGCCGTCAAGCGGTTCCTGCCCTACATGCGCCCGCACCTCGGCTGGATGTCCATCGCCACCCTCATGGCGGTGCTGTCCTCGATCACCACGATCGCGGTGATGTACACGGTCATGGCGGGCATCGGGCACATCGTGCTCGGCGACCTCGCCGCCATCCAGAGCACCGCCATCAACCTCATGGTGCTGGTGGTGGTCGAGAACGTCATCCGGATCGTCTACAACGCGGCGATGATCAGGGTTAACGAACGCCTGACCGTGACCATCCGCAACGACCTCGTGGCCCGGCTGCACAGCGTGCAGCTCTCCCGCCACGTGGAGCAGGCCAGCGGCGAGTGGGTCACCCGCGTCCTGTTCGAGGCCAACAGGTTCCGCGGCTTCCTCACCAAGTCCGTGATGGAGGTCGTCAACAGCGTCGTCTGGTTCATCGCGTTCTCGGTGTTCCTGCTCGCGTTGAGCCCCGCGGTGGCGCTGCCCACGCTGGTCGCCATCCCGCTGATGGTCTACATCGCCCTCTGGTGGACCGCCCGCCTGCGTCCCGACACCCGGTGCCAGCGCCAGGAGTGGGACAAGATGGTCGGCTACCTCAACCAGCGCATCGACGGCCTCACCGACGTCCGCGCCTTCGGCCAGGAACAGGCTCTGCTCGACGAGCTGGACCGCCGGTCGGCGACCTACAACGTCGTGCACAACAGGTTGTCCCGCAAGCGCTTGTGGCTGTCGTCGCACCTGTCGTTCAGCGTCCACTTCGCACTCGCGCTGCTCATCTTCTTCGGTGGCCTCCAGATCATCCAGGGCCACGCCCTCGGCTCCGGGTTCTTCTTCTCCCTGGCCTCCGGCATGATGCCGATGACCTGGATGCTGCTCGGCACCGACACGATGATGGCGTCGATGGGCATGGCCCAGGGCGCGGCACTGGCTGCGGGCACACTGGCCGCGTTCGCGCTGTTCGTCAAGAAGATGCTCAACCCGGTCCGCGACCTCGCCCACCAGCTCGGCGAGGCCTCCGACATGGCGGTCTCCGCCCAGCGCATCCTCGACGTGCTCGACCTCCCGGCCGAGGACGACAACGGCGAAGCACTGCCCGACGTGCGCGGCGAACTGGAGGTCGACGGCGTCAGCTTCGGCTACTCCGAGGGACCTGAGGTGCTGCACGACCTCACCCTGTCGGCGCGGCCCGGTGAGCACATCGGCATCGTGGGCTCCAGCGGGGCGGGCAAGAGCACGCTCATGCAGCTGCTGGTCCGGCTCTACACGCCGACCTCCGGCACGATCCGCATCGACGGCCACGACCTGTCGACCGTCAGCCGGTCCTCGGTGCGCAACCAGGTCCTCCTGGTCACCCAGGAAGCCCAGCTGTTCGACGGCACCGTCGCGGAGAACATCCGCTTCGGCAGGCCCGACGCCACCGACGAGGAAGTCGTCGCTGCCGCGACGTCGGTCGGCGCCGACGAGGTGATCGCCGAGCTGAGCCAGGGCTACGGCACCAGGGTCGGCGAGCGCGGCTCCCGGCTGTCGGTCGGCGAGCGCCAGCTCGTGGCGCTGGCGCGGGCGATGCTCATGGACCCCAAGGTCATCATCCTCGACGAGGCCGTCTCCAGCGTCGACCCCGCCCGGCAGCGCGTCGTGCTGGCCGCCATCCGACGGCTGCTCGACGGTCGCACCGCCGTGGTCGTCGCCCACTGGCTGGCACTGGTCGAGGACCTGGACCAGGTGTTCGTCCTCGAGGACGGCCGGATCGTCGAGTCCGGCAACCCGGTGGAACTCCTGACCGCGCACGGGCGGCTCGCCGAGCTGCTCGACGTGCAGAACCGCCAGGACAAGCAGGAAACCAACGGAAGGAAGATCCATGTCTAGCGACACCAACGTCAGCGGCCTCTTCGCCTCAGCCCTCGGCACGGAGCCCGCGCCCGCCCCGGCGGCCAAGAGCTCCTGCTGCGGCCCGAAGCCCGAGGCGAAGGTCGAGGAGGCGGCCGCCGCGCCGAAGGTGTCGTCCTGCTGCGGCCCGAAGCCCGCGGCCACCGCGGACGCCGAGGCGGCTCCGAAGGCCAAGAGCTCCTGCTGCAGCTAGTCGAACGAACGAGAACCTGTGGGGAGACTTCGATGACCAGGGTGCGATGGGCGGCGCTCGTGCTGCTGCTGGGCGCGGTAGCGGGATGCGCCGAGCGGCAGGCGGGAGCGGACGGCACCGGCAAGACGTGCACCGAGAGCAAGGACAGCGGAGGGCTCACGGTCGCGCTCGCCTACACGCCCTGCCCGATCAGGGGCGGCCAGTCGGCGTCCGGGCACATCACGGTCAAGGACTCCTCCGGCGCCGTGGTCAAGGACGCCACGGTGAAGGTGCTGCCCGAGATGCCGTCGATGAACATGAAGAGCGGCGAGCAGGACGCGACCCCCAACGGGGACGGGTACGACTCGAAGCTCGTCCTGGGCATGGGCGGCGACTGGACGGTCAAGGTCGTGGTGACGCGCGGTTCCGCGGCCCCGGCCGAGGTGTCCTACACGCTCAGCGCCAAGTAGGGGACGACATGCTGAACCACCGCGCGGTGCTCCTGCCACCGTCGAGCACCGCCGCGCTGGACGCGCACGTCAAGCAGCTCGCCGCCGAGGGGGTCGACGTCGTCAACCTCACCGGCGGCGAGGTGGACTTCCCGACCCCCGACGAGGCGTGCCGCGGCGGCCACCGGGCCATCGACGAGGGGCACACCCGCTACACCCCCGTCGCCGGGATCCCCGCCCTGCGGCAGGCCATCGCCACCCGCCTGACCGACACGTGGGGCAGCCCGCACACCGCGGACCAGGTCGTCGTCACCAACGGCGCCAAGCAGGCCTTGGCCAACGCCTTCGCCGTGCTCCTGGAACCCGGCGACGAGGTGCTGGTCCAGGCGCCGTACTGGGTCAGCTTCCCGCACATGGTCACCCTCGCGGGCGGGGTGCCGGTCGTGATCGAGACCGGCACCGCGACCGGATTCAAGCTGACCCCCGCGCTGGTGGCTGAGCGGATCACTGGTCGTACCAGGGTGTTGCTGCTCAACAGCCCGTCGAATCCCACGGGCGTCACCTACGACCGCCACGAGCTGAGCGCGCTCGTGGAGGTCGCGACGGCGTCGGGGCTCGTCGTCGTGAGCGACGAGATCTACGGGGACCTGGTGTACCCCGGCACGGAGTTCACCAGCACCGCGTCCCTGGGCGAGGCCGTCCGGGCGCGGACCATCACGATCGGCGGTTTCTCGAAGACGTTCGCCATGACGGGGTGGAGGGTCGGCTTCGCCGCGGGACCGAAACCGGTGATCGCCGCCATGGCCGCGGTGCAAGGGCACACGACCTCGGCACCGTCCACGATCTCCCAGCACGCCGCGCTCGCCGTGCTGGACCCCGAACCCGTCGGGGAACTGGCTCGGCGCAAGGCAGACCTCGACCGCCGACGGCGGCAGATGTGCGCGGGACTCGCCGAGATCCCCGGTCTCCGACTGGCCGTCGAGCCGACCGGCGCGTACTTCGTGCTCGTTGACGTCACCGGCCTGTACGGCCGCCAAGGCATCCGCGACGCGGCGACGTTCGCCACCCGCCTGCTCCACGACGCACGGGTCGCGGTCATGCCCGGCGCCGACTTCGGCGCACCGGACCACGTGCGGATGTCCTACGCCATCTCAGCGGACGCCATCGACGGGGCACTCCGTCGTATGCACGCGTTCGCCTCCACCCTCCTCCCAGAGAAAGAGACCAGCCGATGAGCACCGTCACCTACTCGGTCCAGGGCATGACCTGCGGCGGGTGCGCCAAGCGCGTGCGCGCCGCCATCGAGACCGAGGTCCCCGGCCTGTCCGAGATCCAGATCGACCCGGCGGCCGGGCTCGTGCGGATCACCTCCGAGGAGCCCGTCTCCGACGAGGCGATCGAGGCCGCGGTCGGGAAGACCAAGTACACCTACGCCGGGCTCGTGGCGTGAGCGTTCGGCTGAAGCTCGTGGGGTTCGCGGCGATCATCGTCGCGACGTTCTCCATCGCCTACGTCGTGGGCACGCACGCACCCGTGCTCTGGTAGCCGGAATCCGCAGGGGAGGGTTGGGGCACATGGCTGGACCAGTAGCGACCGCACCGCCGCAGGCAGTGGTCACGCTCAACATCGGCGGCATGACCTGCGGGTCCTGCTCGGCCCGCATCGAACGCAAGCTCAACCGCATGGACGGCGTGCGCGCCGAGGTCAACTTCGCGATGGAGCAGGCCCACGTCGCCCACGACCCGACCGTCACGGTGGAACAGCTGATCGCCGTCGTTGAAGGCATCGGCTACACCGCGGCGCTCCCCGTCGAGGAAGTCGTCGAGTCCGCTGTGGACGGACCGAGCAGCGCCGACCTCGCGGAGGAGAGCGCGCTGGCCGCCATGCGCCACAAGCTTTTCCTCTGCACCGTGCTCACGATTCCGATCGTGGCCATGGCGATGATCCCGCCGCTCCAATTCACCAACTGGCAGTGGCTGTCGCTGACGCTCGCCGCCCCGGTTGCCACGTGGGGGGCGGCGCAGTTCCACATCGCGGCCTGGAAGAACCTGCGGCACGGCGCGGGCACGATGGACACGCTGATCTCGCTGGGCGTGATCGCCGCGTTCGGCTGGTCGCTCTACACGCTGTTCTTCGGCTTCGCGGGCACGAACGGTATGCGGATGCCGTTCGTGATGCTGCCGGTGTCCGGCCAGGGCCTGCACCACATCTACCTCGAAGTTGCCGCCAGCCTGACCGTGTTCATCCTCGCCGGCCGCTACGCCGAACACCGCTCCAAGCGCCGAGCGGGCGCCGCGGTGCGGGCATTGCTCGAACTCGGGGCCAAGGACGTCACCGTGCTCCGCGCGGGGGTCGAGGTCACCATCCCCGTCAAGCAGCTCAAGGTGGGGGAGCTATTCGTCGTCCGGCCCGGCGAGAAGATCGCCACCGACGGCGTCGTCACCGAGGGCGGCTCCGCCGTCGACGCCTCGATGCTCACCGGGGAGAGCGTCCCGGTCGAGGTCGGTCCTGGCGACCAGGTCACCGGTGCCACGGTGAACGCCAACGGCCGCCTCGTGGTTCGCGCCGAGCGCGTCAGCTCGGACACCCAGCTCGCCCGGATCGCGCAACTGGTCAGCCAAGCCCAGGCGGGCAAGGCGTCCGTCCAGCGCCTGGCCGACCGGGTCGCGGCGATCTTCGTGCCGGTCGTCATCGCCATCGCGGTGGCCGCGTTCGGGTTCTGGCTGGGCAACGGCGCCGACATGGCCGCCTCGCTCACCGCCGCCGTCTCGGTCCTCGTGGTCGCCTGTCCGTGCTCCCTCGGTCTCGCCACCCCGACGGCACTGCTGGTCGGCACCGGCCGTGGCGCGCAACTCGGCATCCTGATCCGCGGACCCGAGGTGCTGGAGTCCACCAAGCGCGTCGACACCGTCGTGCTGGACAAGACCGGCACCGTCACCACCGGCCTGATGCGCCTGGTCGACGTCGTCTCCGCCGAAGGCGAGGACAACGACGAGGTCCTGCGGCTCGCCGGTGCGCTGGAGGACGCCTCCGAGCACCCGATCGCCAAGGCCATCGCCACCGCCGCCAAGGAGCGCTTCGGCACGCTGCCGCCCGTCACCGACTTCGAGGGCACCGCGGGCCTGGGTGTTCGCGGTGTGGTCGACGGCCGCGCGACGGTGATCGGACGGGCGAACTGGCTGGGAGAGCAGCTCACCACCCCGCCCGAGCTGACCCGGTCGCTGGAGGAGGCCCAGGAACGCGGTCAGACCCCGGTGCTGGTCGGCTGGGACGGGCGGGTGCGCGGCGTGCTGACCGTCGCCGACACCACCAAACCCACGAGCGCGGAAGCCGTGGCACAGCTGCGGAAGCTCGGACTGCACCCGGTGCTGCTGACCGGCGACAACTCGCGTGCCGCCCGCACCATCGCGGCGCAGGTCGGCATCACCGACGTCGAAGCCGAGGTCCTGCCCGCCGACAAGGTCGACGTGGTCCGCAAGCTCCAGGAACAGGGCAGGACCGTGGCCATGGTCGGCGACGGCGTCAACGACGCCGCCGCGCTCGCCCAAGCCGATCTGGGCATCGCGATGGGCACGGGCACCGACGCCGCCATCGAGGCCAGTGACATCACGCTGGTGCGCGGCGACCTGCGCAGCGCCGCGGACGCCGTCCGGCTGTCCCGCCGCACCCTGGGCACCATCAGGGGCAACCTGTTCTGGGCGTTCGCCTACAACATCGCGGCCGTGCCGTTCGCCGCGGCCGGTCTGCTGAACCCGATGATCGCGGGCGCGGCAATGGCTCTGTCGAGCGTCTTCGTGCTCTCGAACAGCCTGCGGCTGCGCACGTTCCGGGCGGACACCCGAGTCGTCGCACCGGTCGAGCCGGAGGACCGGACCAGCCCCGCCACGCTCACCGCAGTCGGCTGAGCCGACCATGAGGACGATGGCGCTCGGCGTGCCCATGGCCGTCGTCGACGTGGACGAGGCGCTGGCGGGCGCTTGGCGCCCCCACCGGTTCGACGTGGACGTGGTGCGGGTGCAGGACCCGCCGGTGGACTGGTGGCCGGACCTGGTGGCGGCAGGGTTCTTCCCCAAGCCCCAGGTCCTCACCTGGCGCGCGGCGAGCGCCGCGAGCGAAGAGGAGTTCATCGCACGGCTGTCCGGAAAGGACCGGCAGAACCTCCGCACGGCCCGGCGACGAACCGTCGAGAGCGGGCTGTCGGTCAAGGTCGAGCAGGTCGACTCGGCGCTGCTCGACGCCTTCCTCCCGTTGTACGAGGCCGGGATCGCGCGGATGGCACACGGCCTGGCCATCGCCTCGCAGAACCGCGACATGCTGCTGGCCGAAGCCGACGACTACTTCGCCGTCTGCATCCGCGACGGCGACGACCTCGTCGGCGCCAGCCTCAACCAGCAGTCGCGCACCCGTGACGAGGTGCGCGCCCGCTTCTCCACCACCGTGCCCGACCAGCGCCAGGCCAGCCTCGCCAAGGTCCTCTACCTGGAGGTCGTCGAAGTCGCCCGGCAACGGGGCTTCGCCTGGGTGAGCCTCGGCAGCGACCCCAACCTCTACGGCCACCTCGCCAAGCCCGGCCTGTTCGGCTTCAAGAACCGCCTCGGCTTCTCCGCGATCCCCTCCCACCTCGTCGACCCCGGCTCCGGCTCCGATCAGGCCGACCGGATCGTCGGCCTCAGCGCCCTCACCGACCCGTCGTTCGTGCTCTCCTACGCGCTCGACGCCAACGGAACGCCACACCGCGGTGAACGGCTCCGGTTAGAGCTGTTCACCACGGACCCGACTGTCGACCAGCGCCCGTACCGGGCCGACTACCTCGACGGCGTGACCGTGCACCGCGTTGCCCGGCGTCCATGACGGTGACCCGCCTGCCCACGCGGACACCGGGAGTGCCGCTCACCGCGCTGCTGGTGACGGGTGGCGTGTCCGGTGTCCTCATCGGGTGCGCGATGGCGGCCGCGACCTCGACTCCCGGTTTGGTGGAGGCTTCGACGGCGGTCGTGGTCGGCTTGCCACTGGCTCGGATGGCGATCACGATCGCTGCGTTGATCACGCTCGGGTTGGCGCTGCTTCCTTTTCTTTCGGCCGGTTCCCCGAGCGGCAGGCGTTTCGCGGTGCTGTCCTCCGCGGTCTGGGCGTCGGCCGCGCTCACCTGTCTGGTGCTGGAGGTCGCGACCGTCCACGTGGGACACCCGATCGACCTCGCCCTGGTCGTCGGCTACGTCGGCGATTTCCGCACCGGAACCGCGCTGTCGCTGGTCGCCGGGGGAGCGGTGGTGAACCTCGTGGTCGCCGCAGTCGGCTACCGGCTCCCCGGACGGGTGCCACCTGCCGTGCCCGTCATCGTGGCGGCGTTGACGCTGCTCCCGTTGCCTCCCAGCGGCCACTCGTTCGAAGCGCCGACGGCCCTTCTCGCGATCGGTGTGCTCTGCCTGGAGCTCCACGTGCTCGCGGCGACGGCGTGGACCGGTGGCCTCTTCGCCGTGGTGGTCCTGCTCGGGAAACGCCGCGACCTCCTCGCCGACGCACTGCCGAGGTTCTCGAGCCTCGCCACGGTCTGCGTGTTCCTCACGGCCGTCACCGGCATGGCCTCTGCGGGGTTGCACCTCGTGGTGACACCAGGCGTGACCAGGTACGAGGCCCTGGTCACGACCCAGTACGGCCTGGTCCTGCTGTGCAAGGCGACCTGTCTGGTGGCCGTCGGCCTGCTCGGCGCGCACATCCGGTTCCGGCTGCTGCCCGCGATCCGGGAGCGGCACCGGACCGCGCTGGTCGCCTGGGTAGCGTTGGAGCTGTCGGTCATGGGGCTGGCCTTCGGGTTCGCCGCGATCCTCGCTCGAAGCCCGGTGCTCGGATGACGTCGGAGGCAGTGGTGACCCAGGTCGTGGTGATCGGCGGCGGCCAAGCGGGCCTGGCGGCCGGGTACTACCTGCGGCGGGCGAAGCTGGACTTCGTCATCCTCGACGCTCGGACCGAGCCCGGCGGCGCGTGGCCGCACGGCTGGAACTCGCTGCGCCTGTTCTCCCCGGCCCGGCACAGCTCGCTGCCTGGTTGGCCAATGCCCGCGTTCCGCGAGGGCTACCCGCCCGCTCAGCACGTGGTGGAGTACCTGACGGCGTACGAGAAGCGCTACGAACTGCCGATCCACCGGCCTGTCCGGGTGCGGTCGGTACGTCGGGATCCGGACGGCCTGCGCGTCGAAACCGATCTCGGCGACTGGACCGCGGGCGCGGTCATCAGCGCGACCGGGACGTGGTGGCGCCCGTTCATCCCGACGATCCCCGGCACGTTCACCGGCCGCCAGCTGCACACCGTCGAGTACCGCGGGCCGGAGCAGTTCGCCGGACAACGGGTCGTGGTCGTCGGCGGCGGCAATTCCGGAGCCCAGATCGCCGCCGACCTCGCCGAGCACGTCGACCTGACGTGGTGCACCGCCCGTCCACCGCGCTACCTGCCCGACGAGATCGACGGCAAGGCCCTGTTCGACATCGCGACCACCAAGCCCGGCGGCATCGGCCACCTCGGCGACATCGTGGCCGTCCCGCCCGTGCGCCTCGCGCGGGACGCGGGCCTGCTGACGGCGCGGCCGGTGTTCGACCGCTTCGACGGCCAGGACGTGGTGTGGTCGGACGGGACGCGCGAACCCGCCGACACGGTGATCTGGTGCACCGGCTTCCGCCCCGCGCTCGGTCACTTGTCACCGCTGGGACTTCGAGCGCCCGACGGCCTCATCCCCACCACCGGCACCCGTGCTGTCGGTGAGCCTCGGTTGCACCTGCTCGGCTACGGCAACTGGACCGGCGCGGCGTCGGCGACGTTGATCGGCGTGGGCCGCACGGCGAAGGCGGCCGTCACGGAGATCGCGGCAGACCTGAGCTGAGCCGTCAGCGCCGGTCGCCAGTCGCGGGCAGGCACAGCACCGCGACGACGCCGAACAGCGCCCCGCACAACGCCGCGACCCACCACGGCTCGCCGTAGACGCGCACCAGCACGATCCAGACCGCCGCGACCAGGCTTCCCCACTCGACGCGGTGGTCGGAAGCCCAGTTCAGCAGCGTGATCAGCCGGGCGAGCACCATGATCCGCACGGGAGGCCTACCAGCCATGTGTGCCACCAGAACGTCCTCTCCCGGCTGCCTTGGATCGACATTCACCAATCCAAGTCAACCAGCCTGAATCGATGACTGTCAATCTAGCGACGCGGCAGGGGAGAGCTAGCCGACCGCCGATGAACAAGTGAAGATGAAAGGGTGAACACGAACGGCGACAGCCGCACCAAGGCGGCCGCGGCGCGATCGTCGACCGTGACCACCGACATCGAGCACATGGCCAAGGTCTTCAAGGCCCTGTCCGACCCCATCCGCGTCCGCCTGGTCACCCTCGTGCGCTGGGCCAACGACGGCGAAGCCTGCTTCTGCGGCCTCGCCCGCGAGTTCGACATGCCCCAGGCCTCCCTGAGCCACCACCTCCGCGTCCTCGTACAGGCCGGAATCCTGACCCGCGAACGCCGCGGCACATGGAGCTGGTACCGCTTGAGCACAGACAGCCTTGGCCCGGCCGAGCAGTGGCTTGGCGGCCACGGCCCGCTCGCCAGCGGCGTCGTAGGCAGCGTCGACCTCGGTGATTTCCGCTGCTAGGTGGTGTCCTGTAAGTGTCATCGGAGCCGCAACGCGATCCTTGCGATGGTGAGTTTCGCGCGCTTGGCAGGCGGAAGCGATCTGGTCGGCCCGTTCTGGACTGGCGAACACGACCCGGCGTCGACTTAGCGCTCGGCGGGTTGAGGGATGTAAACAAACCTTTGTTCGCGATTACCGTTTCCGGTCATGACAGTGGATGTCTTGGTCTGTCACGCCGGACCCGGATCCACCCCTGATCGCCTGGGGATGCCAGCCTCCCAGCTGGCGACTCCTCGCGACAATCCGGGACAGCCCGGCCACGAAGTCCTTCGCACGGCGATGATCATGTTGTGCACGGTTGGTCACCCGCCTCCTGACGAAGTTCGGCGATTGTGGCCGCGTCGATCAACTTGTCCGAGGAGCTGCTGGAGCTCATGCCTTTCACCTTGGGATGCGTGTAGCGGCAAGATCATCGGTTCATACCTTCACACACAGCTCGTCGAGCGCGTCGTGCTGCCGCGCGGTCTCCTGTCTGCTCGTGCTGACCCCCACCAGCCCCACCAACGCCACAGTGCCCCTCGAGTCGTTCAACGAACGTGTTCATCGACCGGCGTAGAGCCTGCCGGTTGACCACCGGCGCCTCGCCGAGCCCGAGGACAGGTGCTCATCAATCGACCGTTTGTCGAACGCGCTGGCGGTGGGGTTCACCCCGCTCGATGGTGTGACTTTCAGTATTCGCCAGGCTGCTATGCGTAACGATGGTGTCCGTTCCGTCGTCGTCTTCAGGAAGGAAAGTTCATGAGCATCACGGAAGGGCAGGCCGCAGATGCCCTCCAGTCCGGTACGCCGATCGTCCTGGCGCCCGGTCCGCGCACGACCGACCGCATCCCGCCACCGCCCAGCGACGTCTGGGACCTGCCCAACGGCACCGCCTGGGTCTACTACGGCGAGGGCAACAGCGCGTTGACCCGCCCGGTTCTGCTGGCGGACGGCTTCAGCGTCGGCCCCAGTGACCTCTCCTTCACCTGGGAACAGCTGGAGCACGGCCCGTTCCCGCTGCTGAGCGAGCTCCGCCGCCGGGGCCGTGACGTCGTCCTGGTCGGCTACCACGAGCGCAGCGCGTCGATCCTGCAGAACGCCGAGGCGGTGACCGCCGCGGTCACCGAGGCGATCGACCGCCGCGTCGGCGATCACCCGCTGACCGTCGGCGGGTTCAGCATGGGCGGCCTGGTCACCCGCTACGCCCTGGCCAAGATGGAGACCGCTGGCATCGAGCACGAGGCGCAGCTCTACTTCTCCTGGGACAGCCCGCACACCGGTGCCTGGATCCCCATCGCCCTCCAGGCGTTCGCGCACTACACCCGCAAGCTCGACTCCCGCTTCTCCGATCAGATCAACAGCCCGGCCTCCCAGGAGTTGCTCTGGCAGCACATCGCGGGCTGGGAGGACAAGCCCGCCACCAGCGATGCGCGTCTGGCGTTCCTGCGCGCGCTGGAGGAGGTCGGCAACTGGCCCCGTGCCCGGCAGACCCGGCTGGTCGCCCTGGCCAACGGTCCCGGCGGCGGTGAGGGCAACGGCGTCGCGCCCGGTGCCGCGGCCCTCACCGGCAAGGGACTCGGCGTGACCGGCACCGCGTTGTACACCCAGGCCGAGGGCGAGGACCAACTGGTGGCCAAGCTGCGGGTGGTCACCGTGCCCACCCGGGAGATCCGCACCGGCGGACTGCCCGACATCGACGGCGCGCCCGGCGGCACCCTGCACGGCTTCGGCATCCTCGCCGATGCCCTCAACGAGGTCGTGGGCTTCGGCGTCGACAACCCGGTCCGCGAGCACTGCTTCGTTCCGACCGTCAGCGCCGTCGCCCTGCGGGAACCGGCCACCCACGACGACCTCTACACCCCGATCAGCGTGCAGGATCTGGAGCAGACGCCCTTCCACGCCGTCAAACTCGCCTCGCAGAACGACACCCATACCCTGATCACCGAGGAACTGTCCACCTGGTTCCTCGACCAACTGCCGTAGAGGCTTCCCACGCGCCCGGTTCGCGGCCCGCCGCGAACCGGGACGGCACACTCGAAAGACCCCGCACGCGATCCACCGCCGGAGTCGACGGTGCCGCCCAGGGACGGTCGAGGCGACCCCGCCCTGGGCGCCGCCAGTCGGGTCAGAACCCGTCAACACGCCGCGACCAACCACTACAGAGAAATGCCGGACGCCCAGATCAACGGCTTGCAGGACAAGCTCTAGTCGGTGTTCCGCGGAATCGACCCGAGCGAGATGGCAGTGGCGATCACCGCGATCACCGCGATCACGAGGAAAACCGCCGAGTAGCCGCCCATCGACCCGGCGAGCGAGGTGGCCACCCACGGTGCCGACGCCGTGGTCACCGCGACCGGAGCGGACAGCAGTCCGCCCAGGCGGCCGTAGTGCGCCGAGCCCCACCGGTCCGACACCGCCGTAGCTTGCAGCAACGTGAACACACCCCGAGCACACCCCGCCAGCACCGCCGCGCCGATCAGCAGCACGGCCGGACCGGGCAGCAGTCCCAAGAGGACGGTGGTCGCGGCGGAGGTCAGCAGGATGACGGTCGTCCGGGTTCGAACTGTGGTCCGGGCCGTCAATCTGCCGTAACCCAAGCGCCCCAACACCTGCCCGACGCCGCCGAGCCCCAAAGCCCACGCCGCCGTCGTGGTGGACAGACCTCGCTCGGTCAACAGCGGCACGAGTGTGACGACAACGGCGTACACGGCGAACGCGCCGAGACTCAACGCCACCACGAGCGTCACGAACGCCGGACTCCGTGCGATCCGTTCGGGATCGGCAACGTCTTCGGTCGTGGCGACGTGCGCGGTCCACGGTCGGCGCAACCCGAAGATGTGCGCCGGGATCGTGATCAGGCCGAGCGCGGCGGCCAGGACGAGGTAGCTGATCCGCCACCCCAGGTGCTCGTCGAGCACGGCGCTCAAGGGAGCGAACACCGTGCTGGCAAGACCGCCGATCAAGGTCAGCGTGGTCAACGCGGTCACCCGGCGTTCCCCGTACCAGCGCGTCAACGCCGCGAACGCGGGCTGATACAGCACTCCCGCCATGGCCGTGCCGATCAAGAACCACGCGACCAGGAACACCGGATAGCTCTGGCTCGTGGCCAAGAGCACGACGGCGCTCACCGCGAGCACCGAGCCGCACGTCATCACCACCCGCGGCCCACGGCGGTCGAGCACCCGGCCGACCGGGATCCCCACGACCGCGCTGACGATCTGCGCGAGGGAGAACCCGACGATCACCGCGGGCATCGACCAGCCCGTGTCGCGGGCGATCGTCGGTGCCAGCACGGGGAAGGCGTAGAACAGCACGCCCCAACTGGTGATCTGCGTCAGGCACAGGACCACGAGGACGTTCCGCGGCCCGGCACGCTCTTCTTGTGTGCCGGACCGCTCGACCTCGGCGGTCAACGCGCGGAAGGCGCGCTCAGCGTCAACACCTGCGGCTCGGCCGGAGCGCAGCAGCCGCCGCTGTCGGCGGGCTTGTCGGCTACCTCCACGTCGAACACGCCCGCCCCGCCGCAGACACCGGTCTCGGGCAGCGTCAGCTCCACTCGGGCGGCGGCCTCGTCGTCCCCGGCGAGCTTCGCCACGACACTGCGCACCTGCTCGTAGCCGGTCATCGCGAGGAACGTCGGAGCGCGGCCGTAGCTCTTCATCCCGGTCAGGTACACGCCCGGCTCGGGTTGGGCCAGCTCGGCGGCTCCGTGCGGGTAGACCGTGCCGCACGAGTGCGCGTTCGGGTCGATCAGCGGCGCCAGCGCCTTCGGGGCCTGCAACACCGGGTCCAGGTCCAGTCGGATCTCCGAGAGCCAGGACAGGTCCGGGCGGAACCCGGTCAGCACCACGACCTCGTCCACCGGCTCCAGTCGGTGCTCGTCCTGCGACACCAGCACGAGCCTGCCGTCCTCGGAACGCTCGACCCCGGTCGTGCGGAACCCCGTGACCACCTCGACGTGCCCGTCGCGCGCCGCCTGCTTGGCCCGCTCACCCAACGCGCCGCGGGCGGGTAGCTGGTCGGCATCCCCGCCGCCGAAGACGTCGCCGACCGCACCGCGCCGCAGCAACCAGATGACCTTCGTGTCGGGAAGCCCGGTCAACGCCACGAGCGCCGTCAACGCCGAGTGCCCGCTCCCTGCCACAGCAACGCGCTTTCCCGCGTACCGCGCGACCACGCCCGCATCGCTCAGGTCCGGCACGCGGTAGGTGATCCGATCCGCTGCCGCCCGCTCGCCGAGGGCGGGCAGCCCGTCGCCGCCCAGCGGGTTGGGCGAGTTCCACGTTCCGGAGGCGTCGATGAGCCCGCTGGCGGCGATCCGTTCCTCGGTGCCGTCGGCCGTGACGACGTGCACCGTCAGCGGCTCGGTCTCCCGGCCGGCGTCGACGATCCGGTCCCGGCCACGTCGAGCCGTTCCGACCACCTTCGTGTCGAACCGCACCGCGTCACCCAGCGCCTCGGCTAGCGGTCGGAGGTACAGCTCGACCCACTCGGAGCCGGTCGGATACCCCGCTGCCGGTCGCTGCCAGCCTGTCGGCTCCAGCAACCGCGCTGCGGCCGGGTCGACCAGCTCGGCCCAGTCCGAGAACAACCGCACGTGGTTCCACTGCGCCACGGCCGCACCAGGTCCGGAACCGACCTCCAGCACCAGCGGTCGAAGCCCACGCTCGACCAGGTTCGCCGCGGCGGCGAGCCCGACCGGGCCCGCACCGACCACAACCACCGGCAAGTCGCTCATCGGAGTACCCCATTCATCGAAGGTTGTCAATATAGTGATTCGAACTCTATCGACACAGGCCGATTGACGCAACCATCGATCTGCGTCGATACTCGAACGCATGACGACGACAGCGCCCCCGCCCGGCCTGATCGCACCGCACGACGCCGCGACCTACGCCGAGTGGTTCGCCTGCCTCGCCGAACCCACCCGCGTGCGACTCCTGCACGCCGTGGCCATCGCGAGCAAGCCGGTCACGGTGGGGGAGTTGACCGAGCAGCTCGGCATCAGCCAGTCCACCTGCTCCCACCACCTGCGCAAGCTCTCCGAGGTCGGCTTCGTCAGCCTCCGCAAGCAGGGCACCACCACCCTCGTCAGCGTGA
The DNA here is from genome assembly GCF_042738955.1 of Umezawaea sp. NPDC059074. NCBI lineage: Bacteria > Bacillati > Actinomycetota > Actinomycetes > Pseudonocardiales > Pseudonocardiaceae > Umezawaea > Umezawaea sp. NPDC059074. The sequence goes on along the minus strand of NZ_JBHYHC010000026.1, from coordinate 65,287 downwards.
ACCCCTCCTGCTGCACCGGCCTGCCCCACGCGGCCGACGTCGTCATGGGCATGCTCGCCCCGACGCCGTGCTGCCCGACCGATGTCCCCTCAGACGTCCTCGTGCGCGACCTGCGTCCCGACGACTGGACCGCCGTGCGCCGCATCTACGCCGAAGGGATCGCCACCGGCGACGCCACCTTCGAAACCGAGGTTCCCACCCGCGCCGACTTGGACGCGAAGTGGTTGCCCGGCCACCGCTGGATCGCCGAGGTCGACGGCCAGGTCGCGGGCTGGGCGGCGGCAACGGCCGTGTCGACCCGCGACTGCTACTCGGGCGTCGCGGAAACCTCGGTCTACGTGGGCGAGGACCACCGCGGTCGAGGCGTCGGCAAAGCCTTGCTGCGCAAGCAGGTCACCGCCGCCGACGCCAACGGCCTGTGGACCTTGCAGACGTCGATCTTCCCGGAGAACCGAGCAAGCCTCGCCCTGCACCACAGCGCGGGCTACCGCACCCTCGGCGTTCGCGACCGCATCGCCCGGCATTACGGCCAGTGGCGCGACACCGTGTTCCTTGAACGGCGGAGTACCAGTAAGGCGGCGGTGCAGTAGCGCCTATGCAGTCAGGTTGTGCAGAACTTCCGGGTCCTTGCTGGACAGGTACCTGAAGCTCTGGGGCGGGTGAAACCCCGTCTGGCTGCGCAGGTAGGCCAGCGTGTGCGCGTCGACCAGCCTCGTGGCATTGCCGACCACCACGGCGGTGGCGAGATCGGCGCCCTCGAAGTACTGGTCGAATTCCGCTCGGCTGAGCCCCATCTTGGTGCGGTACCTGCGCCAGATCCGTGCGGGGGTGTCGACGTCCCGGTCCATCAGGGTCGCGACCCCGACGACCGCCATGACCGGTGTGCTGGAGTAAAGAATCAGCTGTGTACCCGCAGGCGCAGCGATTCGAGTGCGCCTGAGCTCCACAGTTTTGGACCGGTCCAGGATGGCGTCGGCGAACCTTGGCCTGAGCGACAACAACAACGGCCGTAGGCCGGTTTCCAACGCGCTGGGTTCCGCCGCTGTCACGCTCACGAGGAGTGACCTTAGCGGTACCGGCCGGCCGTCGACGATCATCCGTTGGGAGTGTTGCTCACAATGTGGCGATCACGTCGATTGTCCAGCGCTGACACCAGTCCCGAGCTTGTAGATGGCCTCGAACGTCTCGCGTGGCACCCTCGCGGGCGCAAGGATATTTCTGGGGCCGCCGAAGCCTCGGTCGAGCAGTTCGTCGTAACTCTTGCGTCGTACCCCGACGGGGAACATCTCGGTGTCGGAAAGGCGAAGCGCCTGTACGAGACCGTGCTTGTTGGCCGCTTCCTCGATGTCGCGGAGGCTGAACACGCCGAAGTGGTTGAGCGCTTGGTAGAGCTGCTCGGGAGTTCCGGTCTCGATGGCGTCGAGGAGTGAAGTTCCGATGAACTGGGCAGGCCCCACGCTGCGATCCTTGCTCAGGTACCAGAGAATCCGACCTGGAGCCGACAGGGTGCTGTTGTGGCCGCTGCGGTAGTAGACCTGCTCGCGGCCAAGCGCCAACTCAGCGCTGCGGGGGGTAAGAATGGCCGGGTGTCCGAAGAGTTCCGCGCTCCACGATGGCCGGATGGCCACGGCGAAGTGCGGGAGACCGCTGTCGGTAATCTTCGCGGGCCACCACGCACGTTCGTAGGAAGCAGCGACTTCAGCAGGCAGGCCAGGTGCCAGCAATGACGTGGAGTCCACTCCCACGAGGCGGTGGGCCGCGGCGACGGCGGTGCTCACCTCAAGTCCTGACCCGCAGGTGTCGATCACCCAGGCGTACCAGCCACTCTCGATGGGCTGGTACTGCTCGTGGCTCGCCGCACGGCTCAACAACGGGGTCAGGTAGGGATCCTCGATCTTGACCACCTTCGCGCCGTACTCCCTGGCAGCCACGCGCAAGTCCCACAGCAGACGGCGTGCCATGGTCTCGGCCATTTTGTGATCGGCGATGCGAAGCAGGGGAACGCGCAACACGCCGTTCTCGACGAAGGAAGCGCTGCATCCGACCGGCGTTCGGTCGGAATCCCTGACGATCGAGACAGACCGGATGATCTTTGCCAGACCGTGGAGGCGTTCGCGGAGTTCCTTCGCCGATTCGCCTGCGGTCTTGTTCAAGAAGGCCATCAAAGTCGCTTCGGACTCCGAGCCCGCTAGTTCCGTGCTGAAGTGGCTTCCCTCAAGTGCTCGCGGTTGGTAGGCCGCGGCGTGTGCGAGCTCGTCGAGGTGGATCACGAGGTGATCAGGATCGATGATGCGGAGTCGTGAAAGCTCGGGCACGTTCTCCATCTGGAGGACGATTGGGGCTACGTCGTTGCGCAACCGCAGGTCCCACGTCAGGAATACTTGCAGGCCGCTGGCTGCCGATTCGGCCAACTGCCACAGATCTCCGGTGTCCTGCGGCGACTTCGGGAAGGTCGGAATCCGTGCGCGCACAGCATGGAGGAGTTGATCGAACAACGCCTCGACCCGCGACGAATCCTGGGGAGACGGACGCTTGAAGGTGTTGGCGGCCGAGGTCAGCCGATCTCGGAGGTTCTCCGGGTGACGCTCGATGTCCCGTTCGAGTCCGCGCGGCACCACGAGTTCGATGTTGCTGTCCACTTCTGGTGCGAGGAGCACCTGCGACCGCTCCGACGTTGGGTGCTTGGGCCTGAGCTTGAGGTCCATGACGATGTTCACGTCGATCGCGACCTGTAGCACCGGCGCCTCGTCGAGCGAGGTGAACAGGTCGGGGTGGCCGTGGTCGAGCCACCACACCGTCATCGGTGCGTTGTCCTTGCCGCGCCCCTTGGCGCGACCGAGTTCCTTGAACCCGAGTCCGCGCCACACCTTCTGGATCTCGGTGTAGTCGTCCCGGCACTTCACCCGGATGCCAATGCGTCCTTGGTGGTTGCGACTCACAGCGTTCACCAGTTCTTGGGCAACGCCGCGTCGACGGTAGTCCGGCAGGACGCAGAGGTGCGTGATCGCAACTTCGTTGCGGGGCAACCGAAAGAGTGTGTACCCAATCGGTGTGGCGCCTTCGCGAACCATGTACAGAAAGCCCTTTTGCGCTGCGTCGTGGTACGCAGCCTTCGGCAAAAGCCCCAGCGTCTTTTTTGAGCCATTCCCCAATTCGATCAAACGTTCGATTGTGCTCGTGTCGGACTCCGGCACTGCCTCGACTATGTAGATCGCAGATGTGGACGCCACGCTGGAAGTGTGACCCATCCGTGTCGCCGGTTCGCGATTTCGCCTGAAGCTCACCTGACAGGACGAATCAAACCACTCGTCACGCTGTTCGAGTTCTCGAACAAAGTTCGAACGGTCCTGGCGTTGGGGTGGTGATTCAGAAGGGTTCTTCGCCGACTGGCCATCGTCGTGTAACCGCAGTTTGCGGGACCAGATGGCGCATTCGGATCGAGCCGATGTCGGACTCGGATGTGATGCTGTAGGACACCAACCCCAACCATGCGCCTTCGCGTGCGCGCAGCCAGGCGTGGAGTACGCCAGGGACTCGGGCGGGAATGGTCAGGCCCTCGCTCTGGACGAGGGGCACGGGTGCTCTGCGGGACGGTTCCACCCAGGGGGCGTAGATGGCGGTCAAGGCAATCCACACGTCCACAGCCGGATCGTGGCCTCGGGCAAGTGCGCGGTGCACCTTGTCGAACATGTGTTCGAGTGTGCAAGTTGATCGGCCTTGAACACAAGTTCGGCTCGCGGCTGTCATCAGCCGAGCGCTGTGCGTGATCAGGGATCTGTGAGGGAGTTGACCCCGCCATGCCCAGCCAGCCGGTGCCGCGCCCACTGGCGGGCAGCCTCGGTGGCTGCGGTGTGGGTGAACCTGCGTTCCCACATGCAGACAGCGGAGGCGGCGAACGCGGTGATTGCCTCTGGTGGCGCTTGCGCGTAGCCGTCGAACTGTCGCGCCCAGTTCTCGGCTGTTTGTGGGGTGTGGCCCGCTGCTATGAGGCGGATGACGAGGTAGGCCGGGTCGAACCACGGCGCGCCGACTTGCCACCACGCCCAGTCGACAACGACTGCGTGTTCGGACACGAGGATGTTGGTGGGGTTCAGATCGGAGTGGATGAGGGTGTTCCCGTCCATGTAGGAGGGTGCCTCGTTTGCCAGAGTGACGAGGAGATCGCCGTTCTTCGCACACCACGGGTCGGACTCCGCGAAGGACACCGACTCGAGTTCTCGTGTCAGCGCCTGTGCCCATCGATCGCGCATCGACCGCCGTGCAATGGATGTCGGGGGAATGGCGACTCGACCGATCATTTCCAGCGCGTCGGCCACGAGAGGCAAGTGGTCGGAGTCAGGGGAAAGGTCGGCGTGTCGCCCGGACAAGTGCTCGTAGCCGAGCAGCAGCCACCCCGTCGTCTCGACGTGCCACAGCAGGCGCGGGGCGAGCCCGTTGGGCAGCAACGGGGTTACGGCGATCTCGTTGAGGTGCATGTAGACGATGGGCGAGTTCGTCGAGATCCCCTTGCAGAACACGGGACCGCTGTTGGTCAACAGGGTCTCCGATAGTTCCGAGTTGCGTCCGCCGGGCGTCGACTCGGACTTCACCACCCGGCCGGTGTGCTCCTCGACTGCCTTCTTCGCACCGTCGGGCAGTTCGTCCCAGGTGTGGCGAGTGGTCATCGTTTCCTTGCTCTCGATCTACCGGCCGTCGCCGTCGCCTTTACCGCAGTTGGTGCACCCCTGGAAACACTGCGTGCACTGGCCCGACGTCGCCGTCCACAGCTCGGCGTCGACCTCGAAGCCGGAGGCGGTCATCGCCTTCACGGTAGGGGCTAGTGCCTTGCGCGTCTCGGCGGACCCGCCGCGCGGAGCGGTGAACTCGTCGGGCACATGGTGGATGAAGTAGCCCGCCACGCGCTGGCAGAACTCGGCGTAGTCGACGGTGTTGAGGATGAACTGGTGCCACCCGAGGTCGACCTTCCGACTCGGGCGCAGGTGCTGTCCGGGGTGGTCGACGCAGGTCTTGAGGAACGCCGCGGCCTGGTCCACGATCCGAGCGGCCTCGTCACCGGTCATCCCGGCGTGCTCGTTGATCAACTGCACGACCAGGCGGTCGCGCACGGCGGTCGGGATCAAGGTGTTCATGAGGGTCGAGGTCATCCTGCTGCTCCAGTCCATGGTGTCGGAATCGGGCCGGTAGCCCGAACCAGCCGTGGGGCCAAGGGGTGGTCGGGCGAAGGCAGGACCCGCAACGCGTCGATGACGTCAGCCAGCGTCCCGCTGGTCTCCCAGACGATGCCCGGTGGATCAGTGCCATCGGTCCGCAGCGCCATCGCGTCGCCATCGCCTCGAACTCGGACCGCGTCGATCCACCCGCCGTGCCAGAGCCGGAAACCCTCGATCGTGGTGGGAACACCCTCGATCAGGTCGCGGTGGAGAAAAGTCCAGCCCACGTCGCGCAGTGCGATGACGCCTGCCAGAACCGGGTAGGCGGCGATGGCCGCTGTGTCGCTCACTCCGCGCCCGATGGCGCTGGGCATCGCAGGCCCGTGATGATGCCGAGGTCCGGCAAAGGGTCGCCGTGGACGCGGTGCACGACGCGGTGCCCGGTGAAGGCCTTCCTGCCGTGCAGCCAACGGTGGTTGTCGAGGAGGTAACCCTGCCCTGCGGCGAGCTCGATCTCGATCGCGTGCCGTTCGATCGCCGCGCGCAAGACCGGAAGCCACCAGGAGACCTCGGGGGAGAACCGCGCGAGCTCGTCTTGCCGCAGCCGCAGGAGCAGCCGTTCTCGTCGTATGGTGGTAATGATCGAGCCGAGATGACCGCTCGCACCCCCGAACAAGGCCGATCGCGGCCCCATGAAAGCGTGGAGCGCGTCGGGATCGGACTCGGCCAAATCGTCGTGGACCGCTTGGCCGTCCACGAGCACGGCTTGGCCGCCGGACACCGCGCTCGTCGAGCAGCTCATCATCAGCAGCGCTGGTGGAGCCGTCGAGCCGGAGCAATCGGTATGGGGTGCCAGTTCGGCCGCGCTGAAGCCGGCCAGCCCGGTTCGCGGGGTGGGCTCGCCCAGGTCGATCAGGGTCGTGACGCCGTCGAGGTCGCTGTCGCGATGGGGGACCACGGTCGCGATCGACCTGGCCAGCAGCAGCAAGTCCTCGCGAGTGGGCAGGTCGTCCATCAAGGCCAGCCCTCGAGTGGTCAAGGCGGAGATCACGCGGTCGTGCTCTGTGCCGCAGCGGCGAGCCTCGACCAACCTGGTCCTCGTCCCGCTCACACCCAGTCGTTGCATGAAGATCAGGAGAACTCACCCCGACGGCCACGTCCAGTGACAGATTGTCAACACCGCGTGGCCGGGTCACGGTGGCTTGCGGTGCTACGTTGCCGGATGACCAACCACCAGTGACCTCGGAGGACACCCGTGACGACCCAGGCGGCCTACCCCATCTCGATCAAGGGTGTCGTGGTGCGCGAGGGCAGGGTGTTGCTGCTGAAGAACGAGCGTGACGAGTGGGAGTTGCCGGGTGGGCGCATCGAGCCGGGTGAGACTCCCGAGGAGTGCGTGGCCCGCGAGATCGCCGAGGAAACCCGGTGGACGGTCACGACCGGGCCGATCCTCGACACCTGGATGTACTACATCGAGGTGGCCGAGAAGAACGTGTTCATCGTGACCTACGGCTGCCACCCCGACACCGATGCAGCGCCCGTGCTGTCCCACGAGCACAAGCAGGTCGGCTTGTTCACCGAAGACGAGGTAGACGGCCTGACCATGCCCGAGGGCTATCGGCGATCCATCACGACGTGGTTCACCCGGCTACGCGCGGACGCCTCGGAACCCGCGAGGTAGACCGCCGTGACCGGCCGATGGTGCGAGACGTGCGGAACTCCCCTGGGAAACCTCACCTCCGAGCCGTCTTGCCTGGCCTGCTTCGCGCCAGCCCGCCACCCACCGTCATCCGTGCCTGCTCGGCGTCTTCTCCCCTCGGTCTGGATGTGGTCCACGCCGGAGTCCGCTGGCGCCCTGCGCAGCCGTGACCTGGCGACGATCCTGCGCCTGTACCGGCGCCTCAACCACCTCAACCAAGAACAACTCGCTGCCCTGCTGGGCTACGACAAGACCTACGTGTCGATGATCGAGACGGGCCGGCGTGTCATCAACGACATGAGCACCCGCCGCCACATCGCCACCACCCTCGGCCTGCCGATGCACACGCTCGGCGTCACCGGCCACGACGACGCCGACTTCGCTGCGATGATCCAGTTCGGCGACTCGACCATCCGCCTGGCCGAGATCGCCCGCCAAGCCGGTCGCGCCGTCGACGCCGTCAACGAGCTGTGGCCCCTGGTCGCCAGACTCGAGGCCCGATTCGCCGATGGCCACGCCGAACGCGACACCCTGACCCTGCTCGGCCACGCCCGCACCGCCCTCGGAGTCTCGCTCGGCACCGTGCTGCCGGAGGAACGACTGGCCGCCGCCGCGCGCTGGACCGGCCGAGGGCTCGCGGTGGCCGAAAAGCTCGGGGACAGGGCATTCCTGGCTCGCGCTCTGCGGATGCACGGCAACGAGCTGCGCAAGGCCGACCACACGCGAGCCGCGGTTGCCCACCTGACCCGAGCCGTGTCCACCTCGGATGACGCCGACGGGCGTGGAGCCGCTCTCGGGTTGCTCTCCCGAGCGGCGGGTGAGCTGGGCGACGTCGGTCTTTTCGACAGCGCGATCAGCGGCTACCGGACCCTGCTGGAGGGCATCGCGGTGCCGAGCATGCTGGTCAACTCGTTCACCTTCCGGGAGATCCACCTGCGTGGACTGGTGTCCACGGGCCGCGCTTCTGAGGCTGCCCGGCTCATGGCTTCGGGCCTGCCGAAGGCTTTGGTCGCACCGCAGTGGTACGTCATCGAACGCGTGACCACCGCAGAAGTCCTCTTGGCCGCTGGTGAACGGGACGGAGCCGAGGACGCACTCCGGTCAGCCGTCGTTGAAGCTGAGACGCACCGGTTGCCCCACCAGATCCAGCGGGCCGTGCGAGCGGCTGGCCGTGGCGGACTGATCCACGTCGCTGCCGACGGGCGCGACGTACTCCACCGCATCGATGCAGTGCTCGCGCCGTCCCGTCCCACTGCCGCAACCCGCGAGGCGACGTGATCGCGGCAGCGTAAGACCTTGCTCCGAGCGGTCAAGGTCGTGCGATGGCGAGATCGTTGCTACCGGTTCATCGCCATCGACAACCGCGCCGCATAGGCCGTCGAGATCTCACAGGTCGAAGCGGCCTGCCTTGATCGCACTGACGAACTCGGTGAACTTGACGACGTCGACACCGATGGCGTGACCCGTGGGGTTCTTGGAATCCCTCACCCAGGCGCCGGGCCCGGCGAAAGCGACTTCAGCGCATGCTCCGTTCTGCCCGTTCGAGTAGCTGCTCTTCTTCCAACTCGCCTGGCGCGGGTCGGCTCTCATCCCACACCCCTTCCGCTCGCCTTCACAGGTTCGTCCTCAGCCTATCCAGCAGGGGTGAGGACTCTGCGGGGTCGCGAGCGACGAGCTGTGCCTGCTCGAACATGGCCTTGTACCGAGCGATCTCGTGCGGGCGGTCGAGGTACGAGGCGATCATGTCGTTTTCGAGGAACACGAGTTCCTGCATCGGCTCCGGTGGTACGCGAAGCAGGACGAACTCGGCACCTTGGGCCGCGTAAGCGCCGGCGCTCAGCGGGACGATGCGGAGGTCGACGTTCGGCAGCTTGGCCAGTTCGATGAGCTGGGCGAACTGCTCGCGCATGACGTCCGGTCCGCCGACTTCTCGAACGAGAGCGGCTTCGTCGAGCACGACGCTTACCGCTGGGGAGCGCGATCCGGTCAAGTCATCCAGCCTGTGCTGGCGCAGTTCGACGGACCGCGCCAGGTCGTCCTCGCTGCAGTCCGGTTTCGCGGCGAGTCGGAGTGCACGCACATAGGCCGGGACCTGGAACGGACCGAAGATCAAGCTGGGTTCGTGGGCGAGGATCGTCTCGGCCTGGCGTTCCATCTCGTGGTAGTCGACGAAGTCGCCGCGGAGGATCGTGCTGTAGCGGCTGAGCTGTCCCGGTTTGCCGGAGTCCTCGGCCATGCGAACGAGCTTGCGCTGCTCATCGGCGTCGACTCCGTAGAGCGGGCACATCAGCTTCACGTAGGCAGGCTTGACTGCTTGCTTGCCGGTTTCGATCTTGCTGAGCGTCGCCACGGAGATGCCCACCTCGGTGGCGACCGTCGCGGGCGAAACGTCCGCTGCTTTCCGCAGCGCTCGGAGCTTGTTGCCCAGGACCTTCCGCAGGAACGGTGGCCGCTGGTCGTCGTCGCTCATCCATCCTCCAAGCCGTACGTGGTGACCAAGTGTGATGGACGGTTTCAGGCTGTGCTCAGGGGGTTCATCCTAACGAACGATTTCGGGACGAAATTTCGTCCCGTAGTATTTCGCCTGTCGGGTGGGATGTTGTCCGATGGCTCGTGGCCTCGCCCCCACAGGTTCAAGCGCGGCAACGGGTCGGGCGGTTCGAGGTGCGGTCGTGCCTCGAACCGCCCCGTCGTCGCCATCGTCAGGAGGTGTGCCGTGAACGGGTCGGCATGGATAGTCGTGGTTCTCGCCGGGGGAGCGCTGGCGTCGATCGCGTCGTACGGGATCGGCCTCTGGAGGCGGAAAGCCGGTCGTTCGCGTGTCGGGGCAGGGGACTCGTGATGGGGTCTCGACCGTTTCGGTGGTTGCCGCTCACGGGGAGCCGACATGCCATCCGGTGTGAACTGGTCGCCGGCGACGTCGGCAAGACGCTGTGCGGTGTGCCGCTCACAGTCCCGCGTGGCTGCTCGTCCAACGTCCAGTGGTGTTGGCCGACCTGTGCTGCCTGTGACGCCGCTTGGCGGCGGTTCGAGGGCATTCCCTTGTTCCCGCGGCAGGAAATCGAGGGTGGATCCGCTCGTCGGAAGACCTCTCAGGTCGCAAGGTCGGGGAGTCGGCCGTGACGACCACTCAGAATCACGTGGTGTTCGGTGCGCTCCAGGAGAACGTTCTGAGCCGCTTGGTGGAGATGTGCGACGTCGCGGTCAACGGCGACTCGGATGCCGCTGCGTCGTTGGCGCGGACGGAAGTGCCTCGCCTGGTTGCTGGGCTTCGGGCGCTTGTTCTCCAGCACCGGCCCGATGAGAACGGGCAGTGTGTTCAGTGCGTGGCCGGGCGGTGGTGGCGTCGCATTGCTGTGCCGTGTCATGTGCTGCTGGAGCTTCAGTTGTCAATGATGAAGTACGACGAGAAGCCAATTCGGCCGTCCAGGCATCGCGCGCGTACCCGGCGATCATCGTGATGCCTGATGCGCCAGCACTTCGTTTGTCCACTCGGGACTGGTATGTCCATGCCTTTGCTGTGGGCCAGCTTGAGTTGACGTTGGTAGAGGCGCTGTGCGGAGAAGTCTTCCTGATCACTGAGCTCGACCAAGTGGTTGACGTGGCTCCCACTCACATTCCCTGTGTTCTGCAGTTCGCGGACGTGGCACGTCGTCATGTCGAGGCTCTGCGGGCAGTTGGTGGCTTGGTGGGGGAGTCCTGACTCCTGCCGACGTCGTTGTGCACCTCCAACGACTTCGGTCCTTGTATGCCACTCCTGCGTGCTTGCCGCTCGCGTCCGGTTCGAGCGCCCACGTCGAACGACGTGCGGATCGCGCTGAGCGCAGCTCGTCAGGAGCACTGAGGTCGGCGGGACTCTCCCTCCCGCCGACCTCGCTTTCGTCGCTGTGTCGAAGAAAGGGATCTGTCGATCATGTCGAGTCTCGAGGAGTCCGTCGTGCGCCGCCCGATCGGTGCAGCCGCAAGGGAACTCGGTGCCGAACTCCGGCAGGAGCGGTTGCGGGCTGAGATGGGTACAACCACCGTCGCCAACAGCCTGGGGTGGTCCAAGGCCAAGCTCAGCAAGCTCGAACGTGGTTGGCGCGGCACGGACGAGTGGGACGTCGGCACCCTGCTCGGCGCCTACGGCACCGACAAGAGCATCCGGGAGCGGCTCCGGAAGCTGGCCCAAAGGCAAGATGACGACTGGTTGGTTCGTGACCACGTCGGTCGACGGCCCGAGGAACTGTTGTGCTGGCGTGTCCATGAAGACCTGGCGTTGAAGATCGCCTGCTACGAGCCGCTGGCCATCCCGTCGTTGCTGCAGACCGAGAACTACGCACTGGGGCTGGCAGGCGGTGTTGCCGAGGTGGGCGACCAGATCGAACCGGCAGTGGGGCCGCACTTCGAAAGCCGTCAGGTTCTCGACGGCTCCGTGGGCCCCGAGGTCACCGTCTTCATCCACGAGATCGCGTTGCGGCTGGTCGTGGGGAACGAGACGGTGATGCACGACCAGTTGATGCACCTGAACTTCCAGGGTGACCGGGAGAACGTCCGGTTGCGGATCGTGCCCTCGTCCGCGGGAGCAAGGTCTGCCCTGCGTCGTCCCGGCGTGCTCATGACGTTCGTCGAGCCGTTGAAGTCGCTCGCCTGCCTGGAGACCGAATCCGCGGTGGTGTTCACCGAGCAGGAACAGGCGGTCAGCGCTGTCCAGGAGAAGTTCGACCTGCTGGACGAGGTGGCGCTCGGAGAAGACGCTTCTCGGGACGCGCTTCGGCACTGGGCCGACGTCTACGACAACGCAAGTCGGTGACCGGGTGCCCACCGGCCGCCCTGCCGGGCGGCCGGTGCGGTGATCGGCTACCCCTGGGGTTGGGCTGTCCTGCAGATTCGGTGCTCACTGTCCTCGATCAGGTCCGGGGCGTTCGGGATGTAGTAGGCGTTGACCACGTGGTGAGGGCCGTCGGCGTAGAACGGCATCGAATACCACGGCGGAACACATCGCCGCTCGCGCCAGCCGGTGTTCCAGTCGACTTGGATGAGGATGAACGAGTTCCCGCAGTGGTAGTACCTCGCGGTTGCTCGCTCGTGGTCGGGGTTGGTGAAGTAGAACCCGCACGTGCCGTCCGTGCTGACCTGGGCCGATGCTGGTTCGGCGGTGGCGGACGCGAGGGCGAGTAGCGCCGTCAGGCCGGTGAGTGCGCGTCGAACCGTGATTCCGGTGTTTCCCATGGGTTTCCTTCGTGAACGTTCGGTCGCATTGTGCGTCCGGTCGTGTTCGAAGATTCCCATTTCGGTTTTCGGTCGGCTACCTTTCCTTGCTATTCGAAAATAGAAGAATAGGGATCGGCATCACCGCAGAGCTTCCAGGTAGCTGACGCCGCCTTGCTGGACGAGCAGGCGGGTCAGTTCGCGGTTGCGGCCGGCCATGTGGTCGAGGATGTCGTGTTCGTGCTGGGGTGCGGTGCGCAGCAGGGCGAAGAGGAAGGCGGTCGTCGAGGTCGGCATCTTCAGCTTGGGTGCCGTGAACGTGGTGGTGGGTAGGGGATACAGGAGGATGACGGCCGCGTCTCCCAGCTCCTGCTCGGTGGTCGTCTCGAGCGTGCGGCTCACGAAGTCCTCGACGGCGTGGTCCGGCACGATCAGGTTCAGCCACGGGTGGCTGTGACTCCAGAGCCCGAGGCTTTCCAGCAGCGCGACGTCATCGGCCATCTGGTGCAGGAAGGTCGGGTAGTCACGGTCCTCCTGGACGTCGGGGTGCTGGTTTGTCAGCCCTGTCAGCAGCGATCCGGCATTCGACTTGTCGTAGGTCGTCGCGTAGGTGACGTAGCTCCAGCCGGTGTCCTGGTCGAGCTTCACCTGGCCTACCAGGTGGTCGACCCGGCGTTCGGCCATGAGCAGTCGTTGGTCGGCCAGGAAGTCTGCGAGGTCGGTGTAGCTGAGCCGATAGGTGCGTGTCTGCTGCGGTGCCGGGATCAGGCGCAGTCTCGCGCGGACGATCACGCCGTGGCGTCCTCGACCTGCCAGCACCGAGGAGAACAGCTCCGAGCCGGGGTAACAGGTCCGCGGGTCGCCGTCGGGGGTGATGACGTCGAGCGCCAGCACGTTGTCGGTTTGCGCGCCGTGATGGTGGCTGGCTCCGCCGATGCCGCCGACCGACAGGGTGCCGCCCACGGAGAGTTCGAGGTAGTCGGTGAGCACTGGCGGGGTGAGGCCGTGGGGGAGTGTCGCGTCGAGCACCTGGCTCCACCGCGCGCCGGCGTCGACCACGACGTGGTCGGCACCGATGTCGTGGACTTCCTGGAGCAGGCTCATGTCCACCACGACGCCGTCGGCGGTCTGTGCTTGGCCTGCGGTGGAGTGTCCCTGGCCACGGGGAACCAGGGGGATGGCCAGCTCGGAGCTGAAACTCGAGAAGGCGACGAGGTCCGCGGCCGAGCCGGGCTGGAGGACCGCGAGGGGCCTGTGGTGCACGAGGTGGCCGAAGTCGTCACTCGCCGCCGCCAACGCCTCGTCGTGGATGGCGACCTGGCCGTCCAGAGGAGGCAACGGGATGAAGCCGGATCTCGCCTCGGCGGTGAACCGCCTGTCCGACGGGTCGAAGTAGGTGGCGTGCCGGACGGGTGCGGATTTGGCCACGGACTCTCCTGGTCATGTCGTTGGTCATCCTGCTCGCCGAGGGGTGCCCGCGGCTGTGAGATCCAGGGCGTCGAGGTCCGCTTGGACGTCGAGGGCTCGCCAATCGCCTAGTTCTTCGAAGTGCTGGAGCGCCTCCTTCCACGTGGACCGAGCAGACCGCTGATCGCCGAGTTCCAGGTGGACGTGACCCAGCTTCTGCAGTGTCCTGGCCCTGCCCCACTGGTCGTCCGTGCTGGAGCTGAAGGCCAAGGCGCGGTTCAGATACTCCAGGGCAGCCGCCCAGTCGCCGCGGTCGCGGTGAACGTCGGCGATCTTGTCCAGCGCACAGCTCTCGGCCACTTGGTCGCCGAGCTCGTGCAGCAACGCGACACCTTGTTCCAGCTCGTGCAGCGCGTTCGCGTGCTGCCCTCGGGCGCGGTGGGTGTCGCCGATGTACGTGGTGGTGATCGCCCACGCCCAGCGGTCGTTCAGCTCGGCGCTGATGCGTTGGGCCTGCACGTAGTGGAGCGCCGCGGGCTCGTCCTGTCCGCAGGCTTGGAGCGCGCGGCCGAGCCCGATGTGGCTCCACAGCTGCCCGCGGGCGTCGTTGGTCCGCCGACGGAGGTCGAGGGCCTCCGCGTAGCAGGTCGAGGCGTCCTCGATCCGCCGCTGATCGAGGTGGGCGTTGCCCAGGTTGTTCAGAATCCACGCCTGGGCCGCCAGATCACCGACCCTGTGCGCCACCGCGAGGCAGGCCGCCAGCGGACGCATCCACGCCGTCCAGGGCTTGCGCCAGTACAGGAAGTCGGCGAGCACCACGGGCAGGCCCAGCGCGACCTCTTGGACGTCCAACTCGGCGGCACGCATGGCCGCGCTCGCCACGTTGCGCAGCTCGACTTCGCTCCACCGGCGGGCGTCGGCCGCCGAGCCGAACACCGGCCGGAGGTGGGCGATGTCCTCGCAGTGGTCCAGGGGCTCCTGTGGGCGTTGAGGCGACATGACCGCGCTCGCCGTCTGAGCGGCGAGCTGGTACCAGCACAGCATGCGGCTCACGGACTTCGACACCTCGGTCGAGGGCTCGTCCACCGCTACTCGCTCCGCCGCGTAAGCCCGCAGCAGGTCGTGGAAGTGGTAGCGCCGCAAGGAGTCCTCTTCCAAGAGGTGGCCGCTGCACAGGACGTCGAGCAGGCGGGCCGTCTCCACGAGGTCGCTTCCTGCAAGCGCGGCAGCCGCTTCGACACCGAAGTGCTTGCCGGGGTGAAGGCTCAGCAGCGTGAACAGGCGGGCGGCCTGGGGATTGAGGGCACGGACGGACCAGGAGAACACCGCACGGACCGCCTCGTTCGCGTCGTGCGGCGAAAGGGCGTCCAGACGTCGGTCTACGTCCGCCAACTCGTCGGCCAACGCCGTCAAGGTCAGGTGCCTGTGTCCGGCGATGCGCTCGGCAGCGACCCGAAGGGCGATGGGCAGGCCGCTGCAGAAGGCGACTATCCGTTCCGCGGCCTCCGGCTCCGCGTTGACCCGCTCGGCACCGATGACATCGCGAAGAAGAGCGAGCGACTCGTTGTCCTTGAACGGCTCGACCGTCATGTGGTGCGCGCCGTCGTAGACCGCCAGACCGGACAACCTCCGTCGGCTGGTCACGATGACGGCACACCCGGCCGCGGCGGGGATGAGAGGACGGACCTGCTCGATGTTGGCCGCGTTGTCCAGCACGAGCAGCAGTCGAGCCCCGGCAAGGACCGAGCGCAACATGGCCGACCGGCGATCCGGCGTCGACGGGATGTCCGACGTCCGGACTCCGAGCACGCGCAGGAAGTCCTCCAGGACGTCGTTCGTGTCGATCGGGCGATCGCCGGGGGCGTAGCCGCGCAGGTCGACGAACAGGACCCCGTCGGGGAAGCGGTTCTTGACCAGGTGGGCCAAGCCGACCGCGATCGTGGTCTTGCCGACTCCGGCCGGGCCGTCCAGCGCGATGAGTTGAGCGGTCGTCGAGTTGACGAGGTCGAGCCGATCGCGGTCCAGGGTGGCCTGCAGCGTCCGCATCAACTCGACCCGTCCCACGAGCCGTCGCAGCGGTGGAAGTTGCGCGGGCTTCACGCCCTGTGGCTGAGCGCGCTGGAGTTGGGCGGCGAGCAAACCGACCAGCTTCCCGCCGGTCTCCAACGCCTCGTCGCACGCCCGCGCGAAGTCCATGGAGGCCGGTTTGGTGCCGTGCTCCACGTTGGAGATGTGCCCGACGCTGAAGTGGCAGAGCTTCGCCAGGTCGGCGAGCGAGAGGCCTGCGGCGTTGCGCAACGCGCGTACTTCGGACCCGACGACCGAGGTTGCCGAGTTTTTGTCGTTATTCGTTATTCGGCTCAAAGCGAATACACCGTCCCCCTGTTCAATCCCCCAGTCGATCCCGACACTCGTAGTTGAGATCAGTTGCTGTCCACTCCGCCGGTACGAGAGGTCGAGCATATGCCGGTTCATCAGGACTCGTCTGGCGATTCACGTGGACGAAGCCCTGTTCGGGTGAATGGTCACCTGACTGGCAAGCCTGTGTTGACCCAGTGTCACCCCATGTCAGAGGAGGTTGTTGTGCCTGTTTACACGGTATGGGGAATCCTTGGGATAGCGGCTGGGCCGGTCTTGGTGAATGTGATAGATGACGTGCGGACGAGTCACTCTCGAGTCGGGTGCTGGTTGTCGGACAGGGGATCGCACCAGGTTTGGCGAATCGTCACCATTTCGGTCGTGGCGAGTGCGTCATCCGTGGTGATGGCCATCCGATTCACCGATTCCGAAGCGCTTCCCGCGTTGTGCTGGCTCGTGCAGATCGGAATCGTGCTCACGTTAATCGACTGGGAATGCCGATTGCTGCCGCGCAGCGTCGTCGGAGCCGCTTACCTCGGTGGTGTCGTCCTGCTGGGCTTGGCCTCCGCCGGACAGGCCGACTTCGCGCCACTCGTGCGGGCGGTGCTGGCGTCGATCGTGGTCGGCTTCCTGGCCTTGGCGCTGGCGGTCGGTTTCTCGCCGGGACTCGGGGGTGGCGACGTCACGCTCTTCGGCACCGTCGGCTTGTACCTCGGGTGGATCGGTTGGCACGAGGTCTTCGTGGGTGTCTTGATGTCGTTCGTGCTGGCCGCTGCCGCCGCGACCCTCTTGCTGGCGTGCAGACGCATCGCCGCGCACGACCAGTTCGCCATGGGCCCGGCCATCGTCGGCGGCGCGCTCTTCGCGCTCCTCCTCTCCTAGCTCCTCCGCACCAACCAGGGGGTTGAAATGTGCTTTCCGATCAAGACCGACGACCGGGCCCTGGAACAGGACCTGATGCGCGGCAAGGGCATGGCGATCAGCTTCGTCATGATGGTGCTGACCGCCTGCGGCACGCCCGCCCCGCCCGACATGAACGTCGCTGCCAAGAGGAACGCGATCGGCGCCTACGTCGGCATGTGGGAGGAAGCCGCCAGGGCCGCCACGACTTCGGACCGCGACTTGTCCGCCATCGCCCAGTACGCGACAGATGAAGCGCTGGAGACGCTCACCAGGGCCGTGGGAACCGACCGCGCCAACGGGATCTTCACGAGGGGGATGCCAGCGAGCGATCCGGAGGTCTTCTCCGTGGATTCCGCGCTCCGGCCTTCCGTGATCGGGATCTTCGACTGCAGCGACCGGACGAGCGTCGCGAAGTACCGGATCGACGGCGAGCTCGCCGAGGAGATCGACAACGGTAGGCGGTCGGTCACGGCCCAGGTCGAGCACCAAGCCGACAAGACCTGGCGCGTCACCCAGTTCGCCGTGGGGGAGGTCGGGACGTGCTGAAGCGCCAAGGCTCCACACGGCTGGTCGCGATCGCCCTTCTCCTCTCGACCGCTGCCGCGTGCACCGCCGAACCCACCAGCCAGCCCGCCGAGGCGGGCCCCAAGACCGGTGTGGACGCCTCCACCACCCCAGAGGCGTCCACACCGGCACCAGACCCAGCGCGAGCAGCGGGCGAGCAGGCGATCGAGACCTACCTCGGCATGTGGCGGGAGATGGCATCGGCGGGGGAGACCTCGGACTGGCAGTCACCGGCGCTCTCGTCGTTCGCGACCGGCGACGCCCTGTCCGTGATCACCAGGAGCCTGTACACCGACAACCTCGGCGGGGTCGTGACGAGAGGGCGTCCGTTGAACGCTCCTCGTGTCTCCAGCACGGATCCCGTGGAATCGCCTTCCGTGGTCATGGTCGCCGACTGCGGCGACAGCACGAACTCGTTGAAGTACCTCAAGGGCACAGACCGGCTGCTCAACGACAGCCCCGGCGGGCGCCGCACGATCACCGCGGAGGTCAAGAAGCAGCCCGACGGCTCATGGCGGGTCACCCGCTTCGCGGTGGGAGGGCTGGGCTCATGTTGAAGCCGGTGTGTTTTCTGGCCTCGTTGACGGTCGTCGTCGCGCTCGCGGGCGATGCCCCGGCACGGGCCGACGACATCTGGGGAGACGTCGCCTGCGGGCAGCTCCCGCGTCCCGGCTGCGAGCTCGGCGCAGGGGTGATCGGCCACAACGGGGTGGAGTCGCCGGGACACAACTCCGCGGGCACCGTGCCAGGTGGAGACCACGTCGCTTCCGACGGGCCGGATTGCCGCAACGTGCCGGTCGACTACAAGGATCCCGCTGGACAGCAACCCGCAGGCGAAGGTGGCTGGTTCATGGTGCTGTGCTCGCCCGACGGCAAGGACCCGGACTCCCATGGGCCTGTGTGGATCGCGAAGGGTGCCGAGGCCACGCCGACGCTGACACCCGCCCAGGTAGCGCAGATGGCACGAAACAGGTTGCGCCTGCCCGAGGTCGTGATCGCGGCCAGCCCGTCGAACGAGCAGTTGGTGAACCTGCCGACCTGGCTCTGGCTCGAAGGCGGTTGGCAGCAGGTGACCGCGACCGCAGGCGTGCCAGGGGTTTCGGTCACCGCGGTGGCAACGCCCACCTCGGTCACCTGGTCCATGGGGGACGGCGGTTCGCTCGTCTGCGAGACAGCGGGCTCGGCCTTCCCGACAGGCGGCGACCCTGCGGCGGAGTCGCCGGACTGCGGCTACACCTTCCGCACCTCGTCTTCCGGCCAGCCCGAGGACGCCTTCCCCGTGACCGCGACGGTGAGCTGGACCGTGAACTGGTCGGGAGCAGGTCAAACCGGGACGTTCCCGAACATGGCGATGTCGACCTCGACGTCGTTCCGTGTGGCCGAGGTCCAAGCCATCGCGAGCGGCTGACCGGTCCCCCTCGCCGCTGAAGGCGAGTTTTCGAATCGAACCCCAAGGTGCGTCGACCGCTTGGCCGACGCGTCGCGATGGCGTCGTGCCAGAAGGAGGCTGATCATGATCGCTTCGGCTCCCACCACACCTCATTCGACGGCCAAGGACCGAGCGCTGCCAGGCGCTTGGGCGGGCCGCGAGCAGGCGGCGAAGAACTTCTCGCGCTTCAGCGGCAGAAGCCGACGGAAGGTTCCCCTCCTGCTGCTCGGGATCCTGTTGATCGCGGCGTGCGCCGCCGGCGGAGTACTCGCCGGCGCACACCTCGGCGACCGAGAGGACGTACTGGTGCTCGCGCACCCGGTAGCAGTCGGTCAGATCTTGACGCTGCAAGACCTCAAGCAGGTCAGCTTGTCCGCCGACTCCACGCTGGAGCTGGTCCACGCATCCGCGATGTCGACGATCATCGGCCAACCAGCGGCGTTCAGCATGCCCGCCGGCTCGCTGGTGACGCGCTCGGTCCTCGGCGCGACTCGGATCCCCGCCAGGGGCCAAGCGATGGCTGCGGTGGGTCTGAAGCCCGGCCAGTTCCCGCCAGACCTGACCCTCGGCACCACGGTGGCCGTGCTCGCGGCCGCACCCCAGACAACCGGCGCCTCAAGCGGACAAGCCCCATCGTGGACCGCGGTCGTGGCCGCGATCGCCGACCGTGAGGCCGAGCAGACCACGGTCCTGACGCTCCAACTCCCCGAGCCTGACGCCCGAGCGCTGGCGTCGGCTCCGGCTGGGCAACTCAGCGTCGTGAGCATTTCGGGGGGTGGACGCTGATGCTCGTAACCGTCTGCTCGCTCAAGGGTTCACCGGGGACGACCACGTTCGCCACAGCGCTCGGGGCGCGTTGGCCCACGCAGGAAAGCCCCATCGTCGTCGAGGCCGACCCCTCCGGCGGAGACCTCGCCGCACGATTCCGCCTCGCCGAGTCGCCGGGTTTGGTCAGCCTCGCCGCGGCTGCCCGCGGTCACGGTGGAGATCCGGATCTGCTTGGACAGCACGTGCAACGGCTCTCCTCCGACCTGCGGGTCGTGCTCGGTCCCGCAGGCGCGGAGCAGTCGCGCGCCGCGCTCTCCGTGCTGGCCGCCTACACCCCTTCGCCTCTGCGCAGCGCGGCGAGCCGAGCGGGCACAACGGTCATCGCCGACTGCGGCCGCGTCGATCCCGACTCGCCCGCACTGCCGATCATCCGCAGCGCGGACACGATGCTCCTGCTCGTCCGGCCGCACGACGACGAGCTGGCTCACGTGGCTCTCAAGCTCCACATCGCTCAAACGTGGTCGCGCAGGCCGTGCCTCGTCTTGGTCGGCGATGGGTACTCAGACGCCGAGGTTTCCCGCGTTCTCGGCATCCCGGTGCTCGGCCGCGTCCCCCGTGACGACAAGGGCGCCGCGGTACTCGGAGGCCGAGGCAACCGGCGACACGGGCCGAGCCGATCAGCGGTGGGACGTGCGGCAGCGAAGATCGCGGCGAACGTCCACGCCCACCGGTACGCCGATCCGACCAGAAGCTCACGCGTGCCGCCGGCTCGGTTCACGAGCCAACCGCTTGCCGCAGCGATCCGGAACGGCGGGACGTCATGACCTCGAACAACGGCACGGCAATTCTTCAGAACCTTTCCGGTCTCACTGAGCTGCCCCACCGCCCTGCGGGGCACGCTGCGGCAGTCGATCGCCTTCGCCAACGGCTCCGGGATGAGCTGTCCACGCGGCTCGGCGACCGCATCAAGGCGGACGAAAGCGCTGGAAGCGCCCCGATGACCTCGGAACAACGTCATCGGCTGGCCGAATCGATCCTGCAGGACGCTGCGGAGGCACACGCCCAGACCGAGCTCCACAACACCGCGGCGGGCGGGATGGTGGTCCCGGCTGACGTCGAGCACCGGGTGATCGCGGCCGTCCTGGACGAGGTCTTCGGTCTCGCCGGCCTGGAGCCGCTGCTGGCGGATCCCTTGATCGAGAACGTGAACATCAACGGCGACAGGGTCTTCGTCAAGTACGCGGACGGACGTCGGGCCCGCGTCGCTCCAGTGGTGGGATCGGACGCAGAGCTCGTCGACCTCATCCGGGACCTCGCCGCTCGGAGCGGTCTGGAAGAACGCCGCTTCGACCGCGGATCACCCATCGTCAACTTCCAGCTGCCCGGTGGCGAACGCGTGTCCGCGATCATGGCCGTCGCGGCACGACCTTCCGTCTCCATCCGCCGCCACCGGTTCGCGCGAGCCACCCTCGCCGAACTCCGTGAGCGCGGCACGGTCGACCTCGCCTTGGAGAACTTCCTGGCGTCGCTGGTGCGCGCCAAGCGCAACATCCTGGTCACCGGCGGAACCGCGATCGGCAAGACCACGATGCTGCGTGCCCTCGCTTCCGCGATTCCGCCGTGGGAGCGGTTGGTCACCATCGAGGACGTCTACGAGCTCGGCCTGGGCGAGGACCCCGCAGCGCACCCGGATGTGGTCGCGCTCCAAGCCCGCGAGCCGAACGTCGAGGGTCAAGGGCGAATCTCCTTGTCCGACCTCGTGTGGCAGTCGCTGCGCATGTCCCCGGAACGCGTCATCGTCGGCGAGGTCCGCGGCCCCGAGGTGATCCCGTTGACCAACGTCATGTCGATGGGCAACGACGGCTCGATGGGCACGCTGCACAGCAGCTCCAGCCGTGGGGCGTTCACCAAGCTCGCCGCCTACGCCGTGCAGGGTCCCGAGCGGCTCCCGGTCGAAGCGACGAACATCCTGGTCGCCAACGCCCTGCACTTCGTGGTGCACCTCGACAAGCCCCGCGGCGAGGACGGGCGACGGGTGGTCTCCTCGATCCGCGAAGTCGTGGATGCCGAGGGCTCCCAGGTCGTCAGCAACGAGGTCTGGCGGCCAGGCCCTGACCGGCGCGCGGTGCCGGGTGCGCCGCTGCGCACCGGGACCGCCGAGTTGCTCGTGGACGCGGGCTACGACCCGGAACTCGCCGACCGGCGTGACGGGTGGTGGGCACCTTGATCACCAACTCCGTGCTCGGGCTGTTGGGTGCTGGGTTGGCCACGGGAATTCTGCTCGTCGTGGCCGGACTCCGTCGGACCAGGCGACCTGCGTCACGATCACGTCGGAGCGTTCGACTTGAGCGCAAGCAGGTCGTTCTCCTGGCCGTCGGCGGTATCGCGGGCTTGGTGATCGGAGTCGTCACCGGCTGGGCGATCAGTGCGGTCCTGGCCGCCGCGGCCGTTGTCGGGCTACCGCGAACCGTCGGTGCCAACGTCGACCACAAGCGTCAGCTGGGACGAATCGAGGCGATCGCCTCGTGGACCGAGATGCTGCGCGACACCTTGGTCGCCGCGGCCGGCTTGGAACAGGCGGTCCTGGCCACGGCTCCAATGGCTCCGGCCGCCATTCGGGAGGAGGTCGTCGAGCTCGCCGCCCGTCTCGAACGCGGCGAGCGACTCGCGTCCTCGCTCCGTGTCCTCGCGGACCGGCTGAGCGACCCCACCGCCGACCTGGTGATCGCCGCGCTCGTGCTCGCCGCCGAGCACCAGGCCAGGCAGCTGGCGGAGTTGCTCGGGGAGTTGGCGGCCGAGGCGCGCGAACAGGCGGCTATGCGCATGCGGGTTGAAGCCGGACGAGCTCGAACCAAGACCAGCGTGCGAGTCATCGTGATCACGACGTTGGCCTTCGCCGCGGGCTTGGTCCTGCTCAACCGTGACTATCTCGCGCCGTATGACACCTCGGCGGGCCAGCTCGTCCTGCTGCTGGTCGGGTCGTTGTTCGCTGTCGCCTTCGTCTGCCTGCACAGGATCGCGCGGCTTGACCCGCCGGACAGGTTCCTCACCGAACTGGCCGCAATCAGGCCCGATCTGGCCGACGTCGACGAGTTGTCGGTTGGCGAAGGAGCACGGTCATGACCGGTGTTGCGCTGTGCGGTGCAGGGCTCGGCGTCGGCCTGTGGATGGTGGCGATGTGGGCCTTTCCACCGCGGCCTCCGCTCAGCGCCATGGTCGACCGGTTGACCACCGTCTCCGAGACCACGCGGATCGTCGCACCCGAGACCGGATGGCCTCTCGCGATCGGCGGTCCCTTCGTGAAGCCGCTGCAAGCACTGGGTCTCCCCAGCAGCAGGCTGCTTGACGATCTCGCCGTGACGGGGACCGCGATCTCTCGGCACTTGGCGGAGAAGGCGACCTTCGCCCTGGCAGGGATCCTCTTGCCGGTTTCGGTCGAGTTCATGCTGGTGCTGATCGATGCGGGACTTGCCTGGCAGGTTCCGGCCGCCTCCAGCGTCGCCCTGGGCGCGCTCGGGTTCGTTCTGCCGGACTTGAAGGTGCGGCGCCAAGCGGCAAGGAGGCGTGCTGTCTTCCGGCACGCGCTCTCCGCCTACCTCAACCTGATCCGCGTGCTGCTCGCCGGAGGAGCCGGGGTCGACGGAGCCCTTTCGGACGCTGTCGGCGTTGGGCAGGGCTGGGCGTTCTCCCGGATTCGACAAGCTCTGCTCACCGCTCAAGTCACGCGGACGACCCCCTGGTCGACCCTGGGACGGCTCGGCGGTGAACTCGGCATCACCCAGCTCGCCGAACTCGCGGCCTCGCTCAGCCTGGCCGGAACGGAAGGCGCTCGCCTCCGCGCCAGTCTCGCCGCCAAGGCAACTGCACTGCGCACGCTGGAACTCACCGACGCCGAAGGTGAAGCGCAGTCAGCGACCGAGCGCATGAGCCTTCCCGTGGTGGTGCTGTTCGGCGGGTTCCTGGTCTTCATCGGGTTTCCCGCGCTCGCCCAAGTTCTCGGCGGCCTCTGAACCCTTGCGACCGTCCACAACAGATGGAGGACAAGACGATGTTCGTTCAAGCAGAGGTCTTCATCGCTCGAATCCGCGCAGAGCTGCGACGCCTGAGCCGTGACGAAGGCGGCTACTCCACCGAGGCCGTGGTGGTGACCGCGTTGCTGGCTGGGCTTGCGATCGCCGTGATCGCGATCATCGTCGTCAAGGTGACCGAGAAGGCGAACGGCATCAACCTGTAGGTGGTGAACGAGATGGTTCGACAGCGATCCACGATCCGCGTGAGGGCGGCGTTGGCCAGAGTTCGCCGCGACCAGACCGGTTCCGGCACGGTCGAACTGGTCCTCGCCACGCCGCTCCTGCTGCTGCTCGTGCTGCTCATCGCACAGTTCGCGCTGTACCTGCACGCCATGCACATCGCCCAATCCGCCGCGTCGCAAGCTCTGTCAGCGACTCGAGTGCACGGAGGTAGCTCATCGGCGGGCACGGCCGAGGGACAACGAGTCCTGGCGATGCTGGGAAACGGGCCTCTGCGGGACGGCTCTGTCTCCGTTCGACGTGGGGGTGACCAAGCTTCGGTCACCGTCGGCGGAACAGCGACCAACATCCTTCCGTTCCTCAGCTTCCCCGTCAGTGCCCGAGCCGATGGGCCGGTGGAGAAGTTCACGCCACCGATCAGTTCCGCAGCCACACCATGACCCCGCGCTCAGTTCGCCTCGACGAACGAGGATCGACGGCGACGGAACTCGTCCTGCTCACCCCGCTCCTGATCGTGCTGCTCCTGTTCGTGGTCCTGTGCGGCCGAGTGGCGAACACGAAGCTGCGCATCAACGACGTAGCCCACCAAGCTGCCAGAGCCGCGACGCTGACCCGCACACCAGCCCAGGCTGAAGCGGCGGCCCGCAGCACCGCTCAGGCGACGTTGGCTTCAGCGGGCATCGCATGCGAATCCCTCGCCGTGCGAACCGACACACGGGGGTTGAGCCCCGGCTCGACCGTCACCGTCACGGTCACCTGCGTCGTCGGGCTGAGCGACCTCGCGCTGCTGGGAGTCCCAGGCACTCGCACCTTCGAGTCGAGCTTCGCCTCGCCGGTGGATGTGTGGCGCGGCGGCGCGAGGCCGGATCCGACGCCATGAACATCCACCCGACGTCACTCCGGCGCCGTCTCCCAACAGGGGAGGGCGGCCGCGTCACCGCGTTCGTCGTCATCCTCGTCACGGCGTGCCTGCTGTTCGCCGCCTTGGTCATCGACGGTGGCTTGGCACTCGCCGCCAAGACCAGCGCCTTCGGAGAAGCACAAGAGGCAGCTCGAACGGGAGCACAGGAGATCGACCTGGCCGCCTACCGGGCCGGGGGAGCCGTTCAGCTGGTTCCCACTCGGGCGGACAGCGCGGCGAGGGCCTACCTGGCGGCCGCGGGACACGGCGGAACGGTTTCGGTCGCGGACGACGCCGTGCAGGTCACCGTCACGGTCACCTACGACACGAAGCTGCTCGGTCTGGTCGGTATCGGGTCGATCACCGTCACAGGAACAGGGCAGGCCGAAGCACAGCGCGGTATTTCCGGACCCCGGCCGTGAGGTGGGGACGATGACCCGTCTCGGTCAGGTACTCCGCGGTCTTCTCGCCCTCACGCTCCTGTTGGCGGTGGTGTTGGCACTTCCCTGGGCGCTTGTCCGCTTCGTGGGGTGGCCGCTGCCTGATCACCTCCCGAGCGCCGGCGAGGTCGAATCGGCGCTGCTCGGTGCCCTGAGCACGCAGTCGGTGCTCCACGTGCTGGCGTGCCTGTGCTGGATCGTGTGGCTCTACTTCGTCATCGACCTGATTCTCTGGCTCGCGCAGGCGGCGCGCGACGTCGTCCGGCCCGCGATCCGCTCGCCGAAGCCGGTGACGGGCTTGGGCGCGGCCCTCATCAGCACGGTGGTCATGACCTTGCTCGTCGGCAGGGCCGCAGCATCT
Organism: Umezawaea sp. NPDC059074; assembly: GCF_042738955.1. NCBI lineage: Bacteria > Bacillati > Actinomycetota > Actinomycetes > Pseudonocardiales > Pseudonocardiaceae > Umezawaea > Umezawaea sp. NPDC059074. The sequence goes on along the minus strand of NZ_JBHYHC010000026.1, from coordinate 39,867 downwards.
CCGTTGTCGGCCGACCTGGGTCCTGCCGTTGAGACGACACCATCTGCTGCGACCGCGCCGCTTCATCCGAGCGTGGTTCGCTCACACGGTGAGCAAGTGGGCACGGCCAGCACGACGACAGCGCCGCCGGGAATGGTCGAGGTCACCGAGGAAGTCAGGGCACCTGAGGCGGGGGTCTACGACAGCCTGTGGAGGATCGCCGACCGCGTTCTCGGCGACGGTGGTCGGTGGCCGGAACTCTACGAGCTCAACCGTGGCGTCCAGCAGGCTGACGGCCGAGCGCTGGAGGAGCCGGGTGTGATCAGGCCAGGCTGGATGATCACGGCACACGTCCCCGCGTCTTCTGTTCCCCAACAGCCCGATGAGCCGGTCTCGCCTCCGACGACAACAACTTCACCAGCACACCCGACCAGCAGCGAGCCAGAGCCTGTTGAGGCAGACGAAGGGGCCGGTATCTCCCTGGACACCGGCGGGTTCGTGAGTCTCGCTCTCGTCGGGGTAGCCGCCAGCGCCGCGATGTCCGCTCGGATCTGGCGCCGTCGCCGCTACCGGGTGAGCAGCGGGCATCGCACCGATCTTGAACGGCCGATGGGTCCGGTCGTCCGGTCCCTACGGTTCGAGTATCGACAGGACATCGGGGCCTTGCGGCCGCTGAAAGCGCCTGAGCCGTCCTCGTCCACCTCGCCCGTCATCGCGCCCCAGATCGGCGTTCACGATGGCGTGGAGGTCGCCCTGGACCTCGCCACGACCCGCGGACTGGGACTCGTCGGTCCGGGTGCCAACGATGCCGCCCGCGCGCTGGTGCTCCACCTTCTTGCGCAGCGGTTGAATGGCGACGCTGTCCGCGTCATCCTGCCGGTCGACGACCTGCAAGCACTTCTTCCCGATATCGCCACCAGTTGCCTGCCTTCAGCGGTGACCATCGCCGATTCTCTCGATGGGGCCTTGGACGAGGTCGAGGGTGAGCTGCTGACCAGAGCACGGATGGCCGGCAACGCCGAGGCGCGGCCCTCGACGGGCGTGGTTCTCCTGGCCAGCCCAGCTCAGCACAGCGAACGTCGCCTCCAAGCCGTGCTCGACAACGGATCGGCCCTAGGCCTTGCTGGCGTCATCCTCGGACCCTGGCGCGCAGGCGAAACCGTCCGTGTCCGATCGGACGGCACGACCATTCACGGCACCGGCAGCAAGCTCGCCGGAACGCGCTTGTTCACCCTGCCCGCTGCCGGAGCCAACGAACTGCTCGACCTCCTCAGCCAAGCTGAAGGATTGGTGCACGACCAGAAGCCTTCGGACGTGGCGCCTACTCCACCTCCCGCGGTGACTGCTGATGGCGAGGTGCGGCAATCAGTCGCCGCACCCGCGCTGTCTCAGACTTCCTGTCCTCCACTCACCTTGCGCGTTCTGGGGCCTGTCGAACTGCTGCTCCTCGACGTCGAAGGCGCGCCGCGGACCCTGGGGAGCGTGCTGACACCGAAACAGCGCGAGGTGCTCGCATTTCTCGCTGTCCATCCTGACGGCGCTCGTCGCGATGCCCTCAACGACGCCGTTTGGCCAGACGCGAAACCACCGCGCCCGTTCAACTCGCTGCACAACGCGTTGTCTTTGCTCCGGCGTGCGCTCCTCAACGCCACCATGGAAATCGGCTCCGACCTCGTGCTCAACGAAGATGGCCGCTACCGCCTCAACAATGCCTTGGTGAGCACCGATTACGACGGACTCCGGCACGCCTTGCAGGCGTCCCAGCGCAACGACCAGAGCGCCTTGGCGAGCCTCCGCGAGGCCATGGACCTCTACCGGGCCGACTTCGCCGAGGACGTCACGGCAGCGTGGGTCGAGCCCTATCGTGAGTCCATCCGCCGAGATGTCCTGGATGCACAAGGGATCCTGGGTTCCACCTACCGCGACACGAACCCAGAAGTCGCGCTGGACCTGCTGGAGCGTGCACGAAACCTGGACCGCTACAACGAAGGCGTCTACTGCGACATAATTCGTCTCCAAGGCCGCTTGGGTCGCTACTCCGCCATCCAGAGGACGATCCGTCTGCTGGCCGGCGTGCTGGATGAGATCGACCAACGGCCCAGCGATGAGACCCTCTCACTCGCAGACGCTTTGCGACACCAGGGATCTGCTTCCCAAGGAGACGCAAGCGCGACCTGATGTGGCTACGGCGACGACTGGGACCCAGCAGGCGAACCCGCAAGTGCCCACACATGATCCAGGGCCACTGCCGATTCGTGGTCCTTTTGGGGTTCCTGCTAGAGAGGAACCCCTCTTGTAATTAATTCTCGCAGCTCAGCGTTTCTATGAAGCCTTCCGGTGCAACACCCGACTCGGTGGCCGGCAGGCACATGAACAGTCGGCTTGATGGCTGGGTCACCTCTCGAACCGCTAGCGCGGCCTCACCCTGACACTTCCACTTCCGGTGCGAAGACGTTCTGCTCGTCCTTATTCGCTTCCCGTTCTGCCTCAAGGTCAACGGGGAGCGAGAAGCGGCTGCGGTGATCATGCTCCTTGCCTGGATACAGGCTCTCCAAGCTTCATCGTCGCTGTTCAGGGGCCTACCGATGTTTGCGGCAAGGTGATCAACAGTGAAAGTCAGCACTTGCAAAGTGTCCTGTTGGCATGTCTAATAGACATGTCACTAGGACGGGCTTCGGTGATGGTGAGGACCAGGGCACGACGCCCCTGCGAGCCGACCGCCGCTAGCTGTGGTCCGACGGTGACGTCAAGTCCCGCGCAGCGGGCAACGGCTTGTGTCATGCGATCTTGTGGCGAATCCGCGCGGTACGGATTGGTGAAGTAGTAAGTCGTCGAATTCCTGTGCAAGGGGAACGGTTGACGGCTGCTCTCGTCATGTCATTTCGCGTGCCTTGCCGGTGTCATCAATCAGATATGAGGCTGATTTTGATGCGTGCACCCGGTGATCATCAGTGGTTTCAGGACAACTCGCTCAGCGTCGAAAATATCGTCGACCATTGGGATCTCGCTAATTCCGGTGAAGTCGAGCGAGGGATGCGCTGGTACGCGGACGCTCGCCGCGTCGCCCGCACGATCGCCAACGGTGACGCGCAGCTGGGCGCTGGCATGCTGGCCGTCTACTCGCCTCAACAGGGTTGGGCGGGGAACATCCTCAACGCCTCCCGTGTGCTGAAGGCCGGCAAGGGGATCGGCGGTCCGGGGTCCGGGATCTTCGCATCCACGTCGCAGAAGATCGCCGCTGACAGGCTGCTCGCGGGCGAACCCTACGACAACATCCTGACCGGGCCAAAGGTTCGCGACTTCGCCCACCTCATCGAACACGGTGGTGACCATGACGCGGCCGCGCCGCGCGTTGTCATCGACCGTCACGCGCTATCCGTGGCTTGTGGTCGGGCGTTGACCGACGCCGAGTACGGCGGGGCTCCCTTGGGCGGCAGTCGACGCAAGGACGGCTCGATCACCCGTCGTCTGTACGACCACGTCGTGAGCTTCTACGTCGCGGCAGCGCGCGCCATCTCCGAAGCGAACGGCGAAAACGTAGCGGCTCACCAGGTTCAGGCGGTGACCTGGCTGGTCCGCCAACGGCTTAACCAGAAGTCCGAGCAGCGACGTGGGCTGACCACGCTCGAACGCGGGCGGACCAGGGCGCGCATCAACGCCGAACTCGCCTGGGACGAATTCCGGGCCAACCACTTTCCCGACCTGGCCGAGTGCCCTGGCACGGGCTACCTGCCTGCCGCCTAGCTCGCCTGATCACCCAGTCGGTTACACCTTCCCACTGAAACTGAGGTGCCTGCCATGCCCATCAACGACCCCACCACCGCTAGCCCGTCGGAGATCGACGCGGAGTTGAACCGGCTCGACCGCGAACTGATGAAGGCCCGGCGGGAACTGGACAGGTTGGTACGCCATAGGTTCCCCCTGTCGGGTGATCAACCAGAAGCGTGCATACCGGATGCCACCATCTACGAGGCAGGGCGTGTCGTTGTAGCCCTCGAGGCTGCCTCGGGCCGCTTGGAAGCCGAGTTCGACCGGCGCGACGGTTGGACCCGAGCGTGGCTTGTCCCGAACGCGGGTGGACATGTGCACTGGACACCCGACTGCCACACCTGCTTCAGCACCACCAAATTTGCCTGGCTGACCCAATACTCCGGTCACGAGGAAGCTGAGATCGTGGACGCGGCAGGCGAGTCCGCGTGCACCGCGTGCTACCCCAACGCGCCAGTGGAGACCAGCAACCGGCCCAGCCGGATCAAGACTCCCGAGCAGCTCGAGAGGGAATCGCAGAGGGCTGCTCGAGTCGAAGCGAGGGCAGCCAAGGCGATCAAGATGCCAGACGGCTCTCCACTGTGCACCGCCCAGCACGGACTCATCAAAACCGAGCTCACGGCACGCCGCGAGTACGCGGAGTCCCTGTCCTACGCCAGGTGTCTCGCGGCCAAGAACGCCATGAGGCATGAGGAATCGATCTTCGACTACCGGCGCGACGCGGAGATCATCCTCGTGGCGTTGGCTGCGAAGAACGGTCGGACCGTTGAAGACATGCGAGCCGAAATGGATGCGGCAGTCGAGGCCAGGTGGAAGCGCGAACACAGCAAGTGGTGATGTCGGGCGGTAGCGGTGCTGCCTCGGACTTCGGGCACCATGATGCACCATAGACATGTCTATGGTGCATCATGGTGGGACGATGTGAGGCTGTGTAGGGGCAAGTGGAGGGGCGCTGATGGCGGACGAATCGGAAGCGGTTCTTCGCTTGCGTGCCAGCCGCGCGAAGCTCGAAAGCATCCGGGCTGAGTTGGAAGCGGCGCGGGTGGCTCGTTCGGAAGCGGATGCGCGGATCGAGAGCCTTCAGGAAGACGCACGCGTAGCCCGCAGGGAACGTCATGCGCATGTGCTCGAAGCGGATGCGGCGGGGATCGCGCGCGCGAAGATCGCTCGCGAGGTCGGCATGCAGCGCAGCAACGTGTACAAGCTCATCGATGATCAAAACGTGGACGACGACAGCCAGTCGATATGACGTCGCTCATCGGAACCTGGACTGCTCGGACAATCCTTTGCTATTTAGGCCATTCCTTCATCGTGTGGGTAACCACAGCGGTAGCCCTGGAAGTGCTATCTCACGTACTCTGCGTACTCGTTCTGACCACACGGCGACCGGGAATATTTGAATGACTAATCAGGCTAAAAGCTATGATCTCGCGGTTTCGTTTTCTGGTGCGCAGCGTGCGTATGTCGAGAGTGTAGTACGCGAATGCAAGAAACTAGGATTGAAAGTATTTTACGATCTGGATGAGCAGGTTAATCTGTGGGGGCTTAATGTAATTGTTGAGTTGCGCAAGATCTACGGCAGCGTGAGCACCAGATACGTGGTTCCGTTCTTTTCGCGCGACTACTTCGCTGGGTCGTATCCAATGGATGAGTTGCGCACTTCTCTGCTTCGCGCGATTGAGCAAGAGGACTATATTCTCCCAGTGCTCATGGACGACTTCAAGATTCCAGCCGAATATATGAGCCCGGCCACGATCTACCTTGAATCCGCTGCCTATTCGCCTGAACGTCTTGCTCAGGCTATCTTGCAGCGTATTGGAATCGAAAGTCGCCAAGCGACGCCAAAATCGTCGATTTCAAGCTCTGGTACGAGTTCTACGCCGAGACTGACCTCACTCCGAATGCCAACGTTGCCACCCGCGCAGCTCAATGCCGAGGAAACGTTGGATGAAACTCTGCAGTATATCGGAAGACGCTTCGCGGACGAGATTAATGTGCTGGAAAACTACGGTTTCCGAGGGTACGTCCGAACGTCGTCGAGTCAAGTCTCAGTGCTGGTCGATAAGGCTCATAGCCCTTGGTGTGAGCTAAAGTTGACTCGAGGCGACGCCGGTTGGGCAGGTTCTCTGACGATGGCTTTTCAGTGGCCGAGGGTGACGGGTGGCAGTAACGGCTTTGTGCGGCCTGAATGGGATCCCGGAGCCGGGGTGACAAAGTTGAATTTTCAGGATCTAAGCAATAGTGGAGCTATCCTGCTGTTGACTGCGGAGGAGCTCTTTGAGGCGCTGTGGAGTAAGATTATCATCTTCCTCGATCAGACTGGTCGCTGACTCAGTCTAGCGGTGAGATTAGGTCTGTCCAACTTTGAATTAATCTGTATCTCGAATAGAATTACTCAATTTGTCAAGTGGCGGATTTCATGTCGACTTTCTGAAGGGCTTTATAAGATCCATTTTCGCCACGTGGATGGCCCGTTTCGTGATCCAGCTCGATAAGTTCATGTGAAGATGGTGATTTCGTTCGTGAGGTGTAGCGATTAGGATTTTGCGGGACGCGCCGCTCCTGCGTAGTCGTCACCTGAGTAACGGTATTTTGCGATCTGTACGGGTTGGTTGAATGTGGGCGCGTTGATCATCAGTTCGTTGCCGATGAAGAGGCCGACGTGGTGGATGTTGCCAGGGGAGCCGTAGAAGACGAGATCGCCCGGTTGGAGGGATGTGCCGCTCGGTAGGCGGGGATGGGCGTCGAACTGGGTTTGGGCAGTGCGTGGCAACGTGATTCCGGCTGCCGCGTACGCCGCTTTGGTGAGTCCTGAGCAGTCGAAGCCGGTGTGTCCGCCGTCGGGACCGTTGCCGCCCCACACGTACGGGAGGCCGAGCTGCTTGCACGCGTACGCAATGGCGGCTCGTGCGATGGGGTTTGGTGCCGCGATGGTGGTGCAGTTGCTGCCGCTCGATGCTTCCTGCGCGTACTTCGTGGCTTGCTCGAGCACCTGGTTGACGTACCACTCGGCGTGGTTGTAGGCGAAGATCGCAGCTCGGAGATCACCTCGTTGCACTCCGCTGTCGCACAGGTAGAACGCCGCCGCATGCACGGCGTCGTGCGGGTTGTACCGCGATGGCGGTGAAGCACCGCCTGGTGGTAGTTGGTGGCTTGCTACGACACTGGCGAAGGTCGGGGCGAGGAACTGCATCGGGCCGCCGGCACCGGCGTAGTTCTCGCCGTCGTGAACACCAGGCAGCGCGAGCCTGCCGTGGTCGGACTCGATCTTGCCGATGGCGGCGAGCACCGACCAGTCAAGGCCGGGGCACACAGGGGCGGCCGCGACGTAGAGCGCGCAGTAGGTGGGCGGTATGTCGGAGATGGGCTTGGCGCAGTTGATCGTCGTGTCGGACGACCTGGTGGAAAGCGTGCCGAGGGTTGCTTGGCCGACGAAGCCGATCATCACGGGAATGGCGAGCAGAGTGGCCGCTGCGGCTATGACGATCTTCACCGAATCACCTCGAGGGGAGCGGTGGCAGGGGCGTGGGAGGTGCTAGGTCGGACTTGGTTTGCCGCCGGTCTGGCGGTGATGCCTCGGCGTCTTCCTGTGGGGTGTCGAGGTCCCAGACTCGGGCGAGGTCGATGAGCCGCTTGCGGGAGGTCGGCTGATTCCTGTCGACGGTGAGCGGTAGCCATCTGGCCGATGCCGGGCTGTTCGCGGAGGCGACGATTGGAAAGTCTGCTGTGCTGGTTGCCAGCGGAACCAAGGCTTGCTGACCTAGGAGGTTCAGGGCTTCGGCAAGTGCGCGCCTGGCGGTCCCTTCACGACGGGCTGTGGGCAACCACAGGAGCACCGGGGTGGTGATTCCCGTGGCGGCAGCGAGCTTCTCGTAGTCGTGGAGCTTGCGGCCGAGCCGGTTCAGCTGCTCGGTGCCGAAGTCGAACTCCAGGAAGAACTCGATCTGCTGCGCGTCTTCGCGCCATCTGCCGTAGGCGTCCGGGCGGACCATGTCGCCGAAGAGCCGTCCGCAGCGCAGTTCGGACCACCATGCGGTGAGACATCCTCGTGCGTCTGGCTGTCGGCTCAGGTTCACGAGGGCGGTGAAGAATCCGTTGACGCCAACGGTGTGCGCCAGCCGTAGTGAGTGCGCGATGCCGATGGAGTCCTCGTGTCGGTAGCCGATCTCCTTGGGGACCAGGCCGTCCTCGTACGCCAGTGCGATCGCTCCGGCGACGTCGAGCACGTAGTGCATGGGGGCGGTTCCGCTGGTCACGAAGGGCTGGAACCGGTCGATGACGCGCCAGCGGTAGAGCTCCAGCAGCCGGTGGTTGGCAGCGCGCGTCGAGGGAAAGGCGAGCTCGACGATCTGCTGGGTAGTGAGGACGCGGTGTTCGTGCAGCATGCGTGCGACCCAGCGGTCTCGTGGGGTGAGCCGTCCGGCCAGTTGGGCGTGGTGCTCGCCGGTGCTAGCTGAACGCGGTGTCGGGCGTTGTGGCATGTGTCCGCGCAGTGCACGTTGCGAAGTGGGATTGGTGATCACTAATCGACCCCCTGTTGGGTGCGCAACGGATTCAGGCAGTGCGGCGTGGATCCGCGGATGGGTTCCTGACTTGATGGGCAGCTGGTTGCTGCTCGGACACGAGGGGTCGGGTGTTCACCTTCGCGGCGGCGCGGATCGCCTTTGCACGGCCGGGGACAGCTGGCGGGAGCTTGTCGGTGATGGCGGTGAACGGCGGGGCTTCCTCGCCACCGAGCACCAGGCGGGCGGCGACGTGGTAGACGCCGAGGTTCGACAGGTCATGGTCGTTCAGGCGGGGCAAGGTGTGCCGGGCGAGTTTCTTGGCATCCTCGGGGCTGGCGTTGAAGAAGATCTTGCTGCGGGCGTTGGTGCTGATGCCCTCTTCGAGCTCCTTCGGTAGTTGGCCGAGGTACTGGTGAGCCAGCGTCATCGCCAGTCGGTAGCCCCTGGCCTCGGCGAGCATGTCTTCCAGGGAGTAGGCGAGGTTCAGGAAGTTGTGGCACTCGTCGACGTAGAGGCTGCAGTCGCGTCGGTCGCGTTGCGCGATCCGGGCTCGGCGTGTGGCGGCTTGCCAGGTGCGGGCGACGACGATGGAGCCGACCAGACGGGCGGTTTCCATGCCGAGGGCGTCACGGGCGATGCGGACCAGGCAGATTCCGCCGGTGTCGAGGATGTTGTCCATGTCGATGGTGGACGGCCCGCCCGCGATCGCCGCGCGGACGAACGGGCGGAGCAGGAAGCCCCTGACCTTGTTCATCAGCGGGGCGATGACCTGTGCTCGGCTGGCTTCGGACAGGTTGTCGTACCAGGACCAGAAGCCTTTCAGGACGTCGTCGCTGATCTGGTCGCACGCTCGTTGCCGGAACGCCGGGACGGTGAGCAGCTTCGGCAGGTCGACCAAGGTCGGGGTACCCGGCATCGCGGTAAGGGTGAGCAGACCCGCCCGCAGGATGTCGTCGGTGCGTGGCCCCCAAGAGGAGGCGTAGATGCGGGAGAAGATCGACACGAGGTTGTCGACCGCGCGGGCCTTGTCCTCACCTTCCAGCGGGTTGAGCACGGGCGGGCGGGCTCGGGAGTCGGCGTCGAACAGCACTACCTTCTCGCCCAGTTCCTCCGGCAGGCGCATGAGGATGTCGCTGACCAGGTCGCCTTTCGGATCGACGACGACAACGCCGCGGCCCGCTTGAGCGTCGTCGAGGATCATCCGGGCCATCAGTTCGGACTTGCCCGAGCCCGTCGCGCCGAGGATGTGCAGGTGGTGTCGAGCGTCGACGACGTGCAGGCCCACCGGACGGGAATGGCCGGAGTCGCTGCGGCCCAGCAGCTTGATCTCGTCGCCGATGCCCGCGATGCCCGGCGGGGGAGGCACGGCCTTCGCGCCTGCTCGTTGAAGACCTGGGGTGGAGTCGTCGATCGGGATGTGCGCGATCGCGGCCAATTCGGGAATCGAGAGCAGGTCACCCCTGTCCAGTCGTCGCTCGGCCAGCGCGGTCACCGGATTGCGCAGGCGAGTTCGGCGGTAGTAGTTGTGCTCGGAGAAGGCGGCGAACGCGGAAGCGATCGCGTGCGCTCGGCCGCGGAGGACTTCCTGAAGGGCCTGCGCGTCCGCCGCGGTCGTGTCGTCGGGAACGGTTGTGGCGACCACGTAGCGGATTCGGGTCTCGAACTGGTTGGAGCGTTGCTTCTCGACGATCGCCCGGTCCTGGGCGGCGTACGCCAGGCTCGTCTGGCGGTCCATCGACTTCGGCGCTCGCGTTGATGCCGTCGGGCGTGCGGTCTTGCCGGGGGTGATGATGTCGAGCAGTCGCCCGGAGAACTTCGCCGAGCGACCGGAGTGCGCGTGTTGAGCTGCTCGACGGGCCTTGACAACTCGGTGACCGGCGACCGGGCGAGCGAGGATCTGCACGCTGGCGCGCTCATGAGGTCCGAGTCCGACCGGTGCACCGAGCAGCGCTCGGATCGGATCGACGGGATGGTCGGTGCGGATCGGCAGGGCCTCGGGACGAGCGAGTCGAAGCTCGCCGCCTACCGCCTCGACGCGCGTGCCCTCCCGGCCAGCCAAGGGGATCGGGGGATTCGCCGGGGCGGTGCTGGTGTGCGCACCCGGCCAGGCGGCTTCGATCGCCCGCTCGACCATGCCGGGCGGTACGAGCCCAGGCACCCACAGGTGGATCTGGACGCCGTGGTCGGAGAAGGCCAGTTCGAATGCCAGGTGCGGTTGCCCGGTGAACCGGCGCAACCAGCCTGGCCGCAACAACCCGACGAGGTTCGACCACAGCGTGATCGCTCCGGCAGCGTCGACCGTCGGCGGAGCCAACACGGTGACCAGACGTGCGTCGGCGACCAACTGCTCGTGGAATCGACGACGCCAGCGTCGCCGCGCGACAACAGCGACCGCAACAAGAGCGGCCAGGGCAGGGCCGGCGATCGGACCCCAGACGAGCGTGAGTTCGCGAAGGTGACTCAGCACGGTCTCGATCGCGGCTGAAGGGTTGCGGAGGTAGTCGTTCAAAGGCGAACCGGAGACGGTGGTCGACAGCGGCGCGTGAGCCGTCCAGAGGCGTTCTGCGGTCAAGCTGCCCATGGCGCGTCCGAGGCCGAGGTTGTGTTGGCGACGACCCGCAGGTGCCGGTTCTGCCTGCGGGTGGTTCGCTCGTTGTCGACCTCGGCTTGCCACTCGGAGAAGCGCCGCCCAGCCAGCCGCTTCAGGCAGACCGGGAGGCGGTTGGCTGGAACGCCGACCAACTTCGGACCGAGTACGGCGAGCAGATCGCTGGCCTCCTGCGAAGCCCATCCCGCGTTGTTGACGGCGGCCTCGTCGGGGAATACGTCGGCGACGCGGTCGACAGCCGGGTCCAACACGCCATCCTGCGTTCCGCCGTAGGAGTAGACCCACAGCAGGTTCGGCGGCGGGTCCGGCTCGACGAGCCGTCGGAACCGGTCGACTTCCTTGGTGTACAGGTAGAAGTTCGTGTCCGGACTGGCAGCGCACACCCGGAGCCAGGCCAGCAGGTAGGCATCGGAGAAGAAGTCGCCGCTGTCGTGGATCCGTATCCAGGCGCCACGAAACTTGGCCGCGCCCAGCTCGGTGAGCATGGCGGCTTCCCAGCCCGCCAGGTCGTCCAGGACGAACATCAGGTTCGACTGGTGCTTGGCGCGCACGACCGGCCACGTGTAGGTCCCGTGCCGCGCGTAGCAGACCTGAGCGCAGATCCCGGCGCTCGGACAGGTGTTGTAGGTGCGGCCGTCGGGCAACCGGCCCGCCCACGCGGGCAGCGTCCAGTTCCAGGCACCGATCTGCCGCATCTCGCGGTTCTGCGTGAGCAGTCGTGTGGGTCGTTGAGCAGCGTCAGGGATGGCCTGTGGTGTGGGCATGAGTCCCCTCGGTGTGAATCTGCGGGTGCGGCAATCAGGCGGCGTCGAGGTCGACGAACGAGGTGTCGGCGTCGGCCGGGTCGTCGGCGTACTCGGCGAGTTCGGCCGGGTTCGAGGTCACCAGGTGGTGCTCGGTCGGCGAGGCAATCGACTGGAACGCCACCCGCTGAGTGCCGGTGGACAGCAAGCCCTGACCTCGGTCCGCGGACAGCAGGAACTGGCGTTCGCCCATCGACAGGTCGAAGGTGCGGGTGATCTCGTCGATGGCCTGCGGGGCTTGGCGGAGCAGGATCTGCGTGGCCGCGTTCGCCACCACGGCCTTGCCCAGGTCCGAGCCGAGCACGTCGGCGGTGTCCTGGGTCGCCACGGTGATGCCCGCCCACTGCTTGCGGCTCGCCTTGGCCATCCGGAAGAGGAACTCGGCCCCTGCCCGTTCCTTCATGAGCAGCCAGGCCTCGTCGACGACCACGAGCCGAGGCCTGCGGACGGCCGGGTTGCTGACCTGCCTCCACACCGCGTCCAGTGTCAGCAGCGTGCCGATCGGCTTGAGCTCGTCGGCGAGGTCGCGCAGTGAGAACACGACCAAGTGGCCCTCGGGGCGGGTCGAGGTCGGCCCAGAGAACAGCTCGGAGAACGCACCGGTCACGTAGGGCTGGAGCCGGGCGGCCAGGTCGGTCGCCGCCCTGTCCCTGCTGTTGGCCAGGACCTCGACGAGGTCCATGAGCAGTGGCGCCGGGCGGCTCCAGGTTCGTGGGTCGGAAGTGATTCCCGCCCGCTGGTAGGTCGTCGTGATCGCCAAGTCCAGAGCGGCGCGTTCCGCTGGTTCCGGCTCGCTGCCGAGCAGCACGGCGATGACGGTGTGCAGGAACAGGCTGCGGCGGATCAGGGCGTCTCGCGGAGCGGTGCGGCGGCCGTCGGCTCGGGTGTGGATGGGGAGGTCGAAGGGGTTGAGGCGAACCTGGTCGCCGCCGAGGTGGACGTAGATGCCGCCGACCGCTGCGGCGAGCCGGGCGTACTCGTCTTCCGGGTCGATGACGTGGATCTCGATGCCGCGGTACAGCGAGCGCAGGAGTTCGAGCTTCACCAGGTAGGACTTTCCGGCGCCGCTCCGACCGAGGATCACGGAGTTGTGGTTGTCGAGTGCGAACCGGTCGTGGTGGACGAGGCCCTGGCTGCCGACGTTGAAGCCGTAGAGCACGCCGCTCGGAGCGCTGACCGAGGTCGGATCCGGCGGTGGGAGGTCCGGCGAGGTGAACGGGAACGCCGAGCTCAACGCCGAGGTGTCGAACGTCCGGCGCATGCCGACGAGGTCCACGCCCATCGGCAGCGTCGTGATCCAGCCCTGCAGGCTGCGGTAGGTCGTCGGCTTGCAGTCCAGCAGCAGCGACGCCGCCAGCGACCGGATCGCCGCCACCTCGTCGACGAGCGCTTCCTCGGTGGGGGCGTGCACGGTCAGGTAGAGGCCGAGCCGGTAGAGCTTGCCCTCACCCCTGGCCACCCGCGAGGACAGGACGTACGCGTCCTCGGTCGCCGCCTCGACCTGCGGGTCGAGCAGACGCCCCTTCTCGTAGGTGCTGCGCCTGCCGCTCTCCAGCTTCGACAGCTGCTTCTTGAGCCGGTCCGCGGCGGTGACCGGGTCGATCGGTTCGATGTGGAGGCTGACGTCCACCCGGCCGGGGTAGGTCAACAGCGGCTGCAGCCAGCCGGGGTGCACCTCGCGCGGGTAGCCGACGATGGCGAAGCTGGACAGCCACTCCCCGCCGACCTCCAAAGCGCGGGGGAGCACCGAGATGGCGTCAGGGGTGAACGCGCCCGCTCGACCTGTCGACGGCGGTGTCGCGGCGCGCTTCCGGTTCCTCATGAGCCGCTCCTCTGGTCGACGTCGTCATCCCAGTCGTCGGCCTCGTCAGCCGAGCCGACCGTGCTGTCGTCCCACTCGTCGTCGGGGGCGGTGGTGATGACGTCATCCGCACCGGCAAGCCCTGCGTTGGGTGGGATGAGCGAGTCGGGGTTGCACGCCGACGCCAAGACGCTGGTGGCCTGGCTGGAGTCCAGCGGCGTGACCACGATCCCTGCGGGCGACAACAGGTCGATGGCCTCTCCGAGCCGTCGGGCCAGCCTGGCTTCGGCAGCCCGGCGGGCGGCCTCGTCGACCGCGCCGTGCTGTTTGGCTGCCTTGCGCCTAGCGGTGAGCCTCGCGAGCAAGGGCGCGCCACCGAGTCCGTCGGTCACGCCCGCGGCACGAACGGGCTCGCGCAGCACCAGCAGAACCTGTCGCCGCAGCAGATCGGTCGCACGGCCGAGCTGCTCCAGGTAGTCGGCGTGCTCACGAGCCGCCGCCTCCAGCGCCGGGTCCGGCAGCCCGCCGGCGTGCTCGCGCAGCTCGGCGATCTGCCCGGACAGGTCGAGCCGCTCCGCCCGCACCAACACCTGGACGGGTGCGGTGAGCGAATGCAGGTACCTCCCGAAGGACGCGACCAAGGACTCCTGCTCGGCCGGGGTCCGCAGCGCGAAGTTGACCGTCGAGCACACGGCCACCACCGCCATCCCGTCCACCTCGAGATCGATGACCCCGGTGTCGGTGACCGCCTCCGCGGGCAGCCGTAGTGCGGCTGGCGAAATCGCGAGCGGGGAGTCCGATCCTCCGGAGGATGCGACCCGGCTCGTGACCCAGTCCGGAACGGGCCGAATCCCCTCGGGTGCTGCCACTTGATGCCGTGAGCCGAGCCGCTGTCGCAGTGCCGCGAGCGCGAGTTTGTCCATGGTGATGCCGTCCCGCTGGCCCAGCGCGAGGAACGCTGCGGTGATCCCGATCGGGATGGCGATGGCCAGGAACAGCAGCAAGGGCACCCACTGCTTCGTGGCCGAGTACGTCCCGTAGAGCACGATCCCGGTCACGGTGAGGATCAGCAGTTGTCGGGCGGTCAGCTGGCCGATGACCCGGTCTTCGCGGTCGACGTCGGAGGGGATCCTCACCGGCTGGCTCATGGTCGTTCACCTCCAGGTCGTAGTGGGCGAGCCGGTTTGGCTCGCTGGGCCGAGGGAGTCGGCGCGGGGGGCGAGGCAGGAGGTGGTGCGTGGAAGAGCACCGGTGCGGGTGTGTGGGTCCGTGCCCGGACACGCCTGGCCGCGTTGTCCGTGACGGGCTGCTGGAACAGCGGGCGCTCCGGAGGGGGACCGCTGGCGTGAACCGGTCGCACCGATGCCACCGGCGTCGCGGATTGGAACTGCAGGTGCGGGGGAACCGCAGCAGGGCGTATCCGCGGCGGGGGAGGTGACGTCCGCTGGGGACCGCCGGGAGCCGTGAACACAGGTGGGCCAAGGGGAACTGTGATCGGCAGCGGACCGGACGCCGTGGTGTCGGCCGGTGCTGTCGATTGGAACTGGGGCATGGCGGGTGCGGTGGTGGCCTTGCCGGTGGCGATGTAGTGCGTGGGCGCCTGCGGTGAGGGCTGCAGGAACTTCGGCGCGTGGTTGACCGAACGGCCGCGTCGCGCTGCCTGTGCACGGGCCTGTTGAGCTTGTAGGCGTCGTCCGATCGCTTGTGGGGATTGGTTGCTGCCCGAACTCCTCTTCGCGGCGACGGGCTTGGCTGCGGCTTGGGCAGTGGAGGCGGAGCCGCGGCCGGAACTTCCGCGGTGTGCGTTGTTGGTGCGGCGGCCGGAGCCTCCGGAGTTGCCGAGTAGGCCCATGGTTTTACCCATCACGTAAGCGCGGACGATGCTGCCCGCGAACGACTTGCCGCCACCGCTCAGGCGTCCCAGGATCCAGAAAGGGATCTTGAAGAGGACGTAGACCAGCGCCAGGGCGATCAGCAGGTTGGCCATGCCGTCGTTGGTGGGCCCGAAGATCGTGAATCCTCCGGGCGCCAACAACACGCGAGCTGGCGTGATCAGCGCGAGGCTCTGGGCGACCTGGATCCCCAGACAACTCCCGAACGCTTTCCACCACGTGCTGGCGACGCCTTCGGTCTGCGGGAGAGCGTGGAACATCAGCATGATCGGCGCACCGGCGACCAGGATCACCGTGACAGCCACGCGGACGGCGTACGTGACGAGAAGGGCAACGAGCACGCAGGCCAGGACGACGCCGATCAAAGCGGTGAAGATCCCGCCGTTCAGCGACGACATGATCATGTTCTTCAGGGTCGTGCCCGCCGAGGTGGCTTCCACCCCGTCGCCCATCACGGCGCGGGCCAACGCGTTGGCGATCTCGATGGCTTTGCCCGCGAGGAACAGCGACAGGGCACCCATGAGGAAACCGACCGCGAGCCGTGGCGCGATCTCCTTCATGGAATGCCGCGACTGGACCGACTCGTAAGCCATCACCAGCAGACCGGCGAGCATGATCAAGATCCCGTAGCAGGCGAGCAGGATCTGCCACGACTCGTTCCACAGCTCCCCGACACGCGGCAGCGAATCCAACGTCGGAGTCGTGAGCAGCGTGTTGGTCAGCAGATCGAGCAACGGGTTGAGCGCTTCGGTGACGACCCTGCGGAAGAAGTCGTCGATGGACTCCGAGATGCAGGCGCCGATGTCGGTGAAGCCGCAGTCGTCGTCCGGGCGGGTCGTGGGTTGTCCTGGCTGCTGACCGCCGGTCGGCGCCGGGAGGGGAGCCGTGGTGGGTTGGGGGATGCATCCGGGCGGCTGGACTTGGCCGGGCGGGATGCTCGTGCACGTGTTCGGCGCGGTCGTCGGCCGCGGTGTGGAGGGTGACGACGTCGGCTGCGGAGCCGGGGCGCACGGGGTCGGGCGAGGCTCAGGCCCCGAACACGGATCCATGGGCCGAGTGGGCTGCGCCGCAGCACTGGCCACGAGGAAGCAGGCCAACGCCACGATCAGGCCCAGTGCCAGCCCGCCGCCTCGCCACCATCCGTGCCGGGAGCTCGGTCGGCCGGTGACCGCTTCCGCCGTGGGCGGGAAGTCGGCGGCCATCGGTCAGGCCCCCACGATCCCTTTGAGGATCTCCACCGCGAGCGGCGCGAGGGCGGCCAGGCCGTAGCCCATCCCGGCGGACTTGAAGGCGATCTTCGACTTCTCGATCTCGGCCGGGTCACCGCCGCCCATCATGCGGCGGGCTCCGCCGACGGACATGAACACCGTCGCCACTCCGGCCGCGATGCCCATGATCCAGTTGCGGATGTTGTTCAGGACTTCGTCCACCGATGCGGCCAACGCGAGAACCACCGTGTCGGCGTGAGCCGTCGAACTGGTCAGCACGAGACCGAGAACGGCCACGCTGACGACGGCAGCAGCGCGTTGGCGCGTCTTCGCGGTCGGCACGCGGGACGCGACAGTCATCGGAGCGCTGACGCCAGTCGAGTCAACGCATTGCGCGAGCTTGCCTGGCGTGGCCGAGGCAGAGGGCACGCTTGCGGGTGGTGCACTGCGAGGTCCGAAGTCAGCGGGAAGGTGATCGCTCACGCGCATGGGAACTCCTCCGAAGTTCGAGCGGAAGGCGGGTTGTCCCCGCAGCCCTGAACTCCGGATTTCGCGTCCGATTTGGACACGCGCCCTCGGACTTTCCACTTCGGATCGGCCTCATCGGCGGGCACGAAAGGTGACGAATTTCCCGACTGGGTGACTCGGTCAACCCCACGCGCCAACGACAGCGAGGCCGCAATCCGATCGACCAGTGGGTCGGTCGGGTCCTCGTTCGCGACTTCCTCGCGCAAGTGGGCCAGCAGTCGAAGTTCTGCCCGCTTGCGTGTCTTGTAGACCGCCCACTCCCCGGTCTCGTGGTGCGCGGCCCAGTCGGCGACGGCCACGCCTTCAAGGCGAGTCGCGCCGATCAGGTCCGCCTCGGTCCGGGTGAGGACTCCACTTGCGACAGCGCGCGCCAGAACCAGATCGGGGTGACCCGAAGGCGGGTACGGCCACGCCGACCGGACGCTGGCCGCAACCGGAGTCGGACTCGCCAACGCTTCGGTGAGTGCGTTGTAGCCGGTTCGGTACGCGGCCCATCGCAACCGCAGCACGATCCTCGGCGGACGCAGATCGATGATCGGCAACGCCGTGAGGAAGCCGCGGAGAACCTCGGAGTGGACGTCGGCCGGATCGCCCGCGAACCGATCCGACAGCGTGGCCGCCGCCGAGATCAACGCCGGCAAAGCAACACCGACCGCTGCGACCGTCCACGTCGCTCCTTCGGCCCTGGCTCGCTGCACCAGGTGGGCCCACACCGCGTCGCGTGTGGTCCGTGAACAGCCGCTGGTGAGAAGTCGGTCGCGAAGTTCGTCGAGCGGGATGGGCCGGTTTGGCAGGTCCGGAAACTGCCTGCCGTTCACCGAGACCGGGTTGGGGCCCGTCACCAGCCAGGTGAACGCCTCCCGTGCGGCGTCCAACGAGTTCTTCGCAGCCACTCCGCCTGGGAGGTGAGGAGTGAATTTAGCTGACATGGCATTACTCCTGATGTCAATGCGATAGGCAACGACGTCAGAAGGCCATGTCGAATGCTATGAAAATGCTAGAGCGGTGCTAGAAAACGACTAATAGTCGTGCGGATCGATGTTGGATCCCTGCCGACTGGCTCGATGGCGCGCACGTTAAAGATCGAATGGCGAGCTGGTGAGAGGCTGCCCGAATGTGACCGTAGTAGCAGTTGAACTGGTATTTCGCGGGACCGCGAGCCTTCGGGGCGCCGACTACGTCGTGACCATGGGCGATGCGTGGTCGATCAACTTTGAATGCTGAAAAGATCTTGAAGTATCGAGGTCCTGATGAGTGGATCATCGGGGCTCGGCCAAGTCGGCGCAGCACGATTGTGTGGCTCTTCGGGTTGCGTGATGACGGCAGGGGCGTGCAGAACATAGCTTCTTGGCTGATGTCGTCTCACATGTCCAAAAGCAAGAGAAAAAGTGGAGTTAAGGGGTGATCGCAGGTAACTACTGCTTGTTGAGGAGGCTGGACATGACCTCTGGTTCCCGCCTGTTGTCTGATTCGCCACGATGTCGCGATTCGATGGGATTGGTTGTCCAGTTGCGTGCACGGCGCGTACTGGAGGCGTCGCGTCTCGATGCCTTGCGGCCCCACCTCCGTCGCCCTGTGCCGAGCACCGTCTGGTTGTGTGGCCAGGACGCTCCCCGCCTCAGCCCCGGTGCTGTCGCCACCTGGCTATTGGTCGCTGTCGCGAAGATCGTCACCACCTACACCGAGCCCGGCCAACGAGTGCTCCTGCTCGTTGCTCCGCGCACAGATTCGGCGGAGACCAAGGGGTTGCAGTCCAGCACTCGGACGGGGCGCTGGCGCAGCCGCTACGACGGACTGAAGGAAGCCAGTTGGGCCGTCAGCAGGCTCGGCCGCGGAGTCCGCTGCCAGCTCGTAGGGACGCGAGCGAACTCGCTCGACCACAGCAGGGACTGCCACTCGGGCGAGTCCGAATCCGCACCGGGACTCCGAGCTGCCGGGCCGATCCTCGACAGCGACGTCGCACCGGGTCCGGATGGTGAATGCGGACCCGGCGGCGGCCCGAGTTCTTACGACCTGATCATCGCCGCCGTCGAGCCGCGGACCGCGGACTGGTTTCGACCTTCCGACTGGGCAGGGCTACTCGAGCCGGACGGCGTCCTGACGGTCATAACCCACGGTGACCATTCGCACGGCCGGTTCACGGAACGGGTGGGATCGCTCGTTAGGGCCGCGCAGCTCACCGGACTGACCTACCTCGACCGGATCACCGTGGTGAACACAGCTGTCCACAATGGTGCGTCGAGGGAGCCCATCTTCCACGAGGACGACACGTCCCAACCGAAAAAAAGCACACCGGTGACGACAGGTTCGCACAACCAAGCGCACGACGACCTACTCGTGTTCGTCCACAAGAGCCTCAACCCTTCCCGCCCGGTGAACGGGGAGGCATCCGATGACTAGCCACCAGTCGGTCTGGGTCACCGGACAAAGGAACCTTCGTCGCCAGCTCCAGAACAGCGGCTGCGTACCCGGCACCGAGACCGACATCGAGCTGGTCCCACCAGCCGTCGCCGCACACGCGATCGCCACCTACACCGGTTGCGGCGACCTTGTCGTGGACCCCGACTGCGGAACGGGCACGGTGTTGGTCGAAGCTCTCCGTGCCGGCCGACATGCCCTCGGCTTGACCGCGAACCCACCTTGGTGGACGACCGCCCGCGCCAATGTCACGGCCGCCAAGCGCGAGGGCGCTCTGTGCGACGGTTCGGTGCTCGATCTTCGCCCAACGATGTCGACCGCCATCCAGACCGCGGGCCTCGTCGCTCGTGTCGACCTGCTCCTGACCGCGCTGCGCGTCGTGGAAGGCCCCGCGGGCAGCCCAACTCGAAGCCCCGAGTCGGCGATCCACGACCTTGCGACGACCTTGAACTACTGCGCGCCGATGCTGCGCACGGGCGGACACGTCGTGGTCGTCACTCGCCCGCAGCGGTACCCCGATGGGTCGCTCGTCGAACTCGCAACACGCCTCACCGACGCCGCAACGTCAGTCGGCCTGGTCCTGGTCGACTGCTGTGTCGCGCTGAGCGCCGGTCTGCGCGCCAATCGGTTGGTCACGCGAGCCTCGTTCAGCGAACGCAGGACCGCGGCCCGCACCAGAAACACGACTGCCCCTGTGGCCCTCGCAGCCCACCACGAGGTGTTCGTGTTTCGACGCGCCCAGAACACTGCGTGCGACGTTGCAGCCGCCAAGATGCCGCGACTGCAACGTCGACCCCGGTGCGAGGCGGATTCGCTCGTCGGGAGGCGAGCAGCATGACAGCGCGAAACCTGCCGGTGTCAGATTCCCAGCCCGCGCTGCGGCTGCTGTCCCTGGGAGCCGGGGTGCAGAGCACAACGGTGCTGTTGATGGCCTGCGAAGGCGTGATCCCTCGATTCGACGTGGCTCTGTTCGCTGACACCGGGTGGGAACCGCGGGCAGTCTACGTCAACCTCGAACGGCTGCGGAGGTACGCCGAGAAGGCGGGCATGCCAGTGCGCACGGTGTCGGCTGGGAACATCCGCACCGACGCGCTCGACCCCAGGCACCGCTTCGTGTCCATGCCGCTGCACACCCTCAACCCGGACGGGTCCCGAGGCTTGGCCCGTCGCCAGTGCACCAGCGAATACAAGATCACCCCACTCAAGAAAGCGGCACGCAAGCTGCTGGGGTATCCACATCCGCTCCGCGTTCCGCGCGGGATCTACGCCGAGCAGGCCATCGGCATCAGCACCGACGAGTTCACCCGCGCCAAGGACTCCGGCGTGCGGTTCCTGCGCAACGTGTTCCCGCTGATCGAGCTCGGCTTCGACCGGGCGCGATGCGTGGAGTTCCTCACCGAGTGGGGTTTCGGGGAGACGGTCAAGAGCGCCTGCGTCGGGTGCCCGTTCCACGGGAACGCGGGCTGGCGCTGGGTGCGCGACCACGACCCCGAGGGATGGGCAGAGGCCGTCGAGTTCGATCGCGCGATTCGCCACGGGTACCCGCGTGCCACCGACCAGGGACAGGAGCTTCGGGAGCAGTACTTCCTGCACTGGGCCTGCGTACCGCTTGACCAGGTCGACCTGGACGCACCGGCTAGGCCGAAGCGACACCTGCAGTCGATCACGATCGGGGCGGCGCCCGGCCCGGAAGTGGGTGAAGACGGCGATCCAGACGGCTGCTCGCCATGGTCGTGCCGCTCCGGTGAGCCCGTTAACGGCGGAGACCCTGACGTGGACGCCAGGACTGGGGAGCGTGCGGCGTGAGCCCCTTGCCTGCGCCGTCCTCGCGTCGAGGGGAGCAACCACTGTGATGAACAGCGACAAGCACATGTTCTCGGCCCTCGTGCCTGCTGCCAGCAAGAGGACCCAGATGCCTAACCAAATCGGGGGTCCGGCGGGCGCAGCCATTCCGTCCATCCTGTCGTCGTCAAGTGCTGCACACCTTGCCTCGGTCGCCAAGACGACGGCCGAGGCACTCCCTCCGCGACAGGGCGGAATGCCTGTGGCGACCTTGCTTGGTCAGGTCGAGGAGAGCTCGGTCCACTATGTCGTGACGACCATCGACAACAAGGGCCGGCTTGCCGACCAGTCGCCTCTTCGAGCCTTGGGATGGTTGCCCGAGGCGGCGATCTCCATTGCGGCAGCACGAGGCGCCATGGTTCTCGTCACCCGGAACAACGGGCCTGACACGGTCACTCGCCAAGGCCACCTCAGGTTGCCTGCTCCCGTCCGGCACTCGTGCCGGATCAAGACAGGTGCCCGACTCCTGGTCGCAGCCTTGCCAGAGCAGGACATGCTGCTCATCTACCCGAGTTCCACGGTCGACGCGGCACTCCTGGCGTATCACCAATCCTTGCGCGACGAGGTGCAGCGATGAAGGAATCCGACCTCGACGCTGCCCGTCTCCTGCTTGCGCGCCTTGGCATCAGCGCGGAACAACTCCTCGAGAAGCCGGGCAAGGACCGTCCTGTCCCGACCATTCGCGAATACCTCGAAGGCGTGTCGGAGGCTGTTCCTCCTGGCACCCGTCGCGTCTACGACACCTACTGGCGTCGGGTGGTCGACGTCTGGGGCGACCGGCTGCTGACCGAACCCACACCGCTGGAGATCAAGCGGCTCTCCGAGCAGATCAAGTCCCAGGTCGTGGTGCGGAAGAACTCGCGCGGCGGACGGACCGCCGCCGAACACCTGATCGCGGCTCTGCGGTGCATGTACCGGCATGCCGTCGCGGACAAGCTGATGTCCGAGGAGGACAACCCGGCTATCCGAGTCGCCAAGCCGCGTCGGCTCGCCAGCACTCGCCGAGCCTTGTCGTTCGCGCGCTTGGCCGAGATCAACACCGTGGCGGGGATGGCGGGCAACGATCCCGAGCTGGACTTGCTGCTGCTCCGCTTGCACACCGAAACCGCTTGCCGCCGCGGTGGAGGCCTCGCGTTGAGGGTGAACGACCTCGACGTCCAGCAGTGCCTCATCCGCCTTCGAGAGAAAGGGGAGACGGTGCGATGGCAGCCCGTGTCCCCGACGCTGATGCGCCACCTCGTCGCGCACGCGGTACAACGGGGTGCCGCTCCGGGTGAACGACTTCTGCGCTACCGGAACGGACGACCGATCACCTCGCGGCGCTACGACTACCTGTGGCAGCGCATCGGAAAACACCTTCCTTGGGTCGCCACACAGCAGATCAGCACCCACTGGATTCGACACACCACGTTGACGTGGGTCGAGCGCAACTTCGGCTACGCGGTCGCGCGGGCGTACGCGGGGCACAGCGGGAAGAACGACGCGGGCAGCACGACGACCTACGTCCGAGCCGACTTGGAGGAAGTCGCGGCAGCGCTGGCCGCGTTGACCGCCGAACCACATCCGCTGGCCCGCGAGCCTGAACACCATCCCGCCGCACTGGCCGCATGATCCATGATGCTCCTGGCTGCGGGGGAGCCGTAGCACCAACCGGATCCAGGGCCGCTGCATTCGAAGCCGTCCGGGTGCGAACGCCGCAGACCCGTATGTGGGTCGTGCGATTACAAGTTCACTCGTTCGAGTCAGGGTGGCCATGTCACCCTGGGGCTGACGCGAGCGGAGTGGATGGGTGAGATGCCGGACGACAGTGCGATCACCAAAGCATCGGGGCCTGATGCGGACCATATGACTCGCTGGTGTCGCGATCTTCTTCCGAGCCTCCTGGTGGAGGTGTGCCAGTGCGCAGATGCCGAGGCGGTCGCCATCGGCGAGGACGTGCTGGCGCGGGCGACCGCGTTCAGCAGGCTGCCGGACAAGACGCGTGAAGTGCTCGTGGCGCCGTTCCTGGAGGAGGTGTTCGACCACGAGCCGTACCCCGTGTCCCTGAGTTTGCTGGGAGCCACGGCGGTGGTCGTGCGCAACAGCAAGTTGGAAGACGCGCACGTCGAGGGCAAGGTCGACACCGGAGGGCTGCGTGCGTTCACCACCGCCGCGGCCGCTCCGCTGTCCCATCTGCTTGGGGCAGCTCGCCGACACCCGATCGATCTCGTCGGCGACGATCCGTTCGAGGGCTTGGACGTCCGGTACCCGAGAGCGTGGGCGTGCCTGGAAGTGCTGGCGGAGGTGGTCGAGTCCGACAGCGGGCGGCAGGCCTACCGCACGACCACGAGCGACGGCCTCCCTACGCTGCCGCGAAACGAGGAGATCGTGCCGTCGCAGGTCGCGCGCACCGCTTCCGGAGGGATGGTGTTCAGCGGAATCAATCCCCGCTTCGACCAGGAACTGATCAACCAGTTGTCGGTGGCGGTGCGGGACCAAGAGCCCTCGGTGCTCTTCGTGTCGGCGTTGAGCAGGCTCTCCCGCAACTCCGACAAGCAGCTGCGAATCATCGACCTGCTACTCGCCCACAACGTGACGATCCTGACCACGAACTACTTGCTCAGGCCTCACGACGTGTGGGTGCGTCGCCAGCTCCTGGTCAAGCCCAACAGCCGCACCCCGCTCGATGGCCTACGAAGGCGCCAAGGCCTCAGCGGGACGCATCGGCAGGTCGTCACAGAGCTGCTGGCAACGGGCGGCCTCGCCTGAGGCGTCGAGCAGTTCGATTCCGACCATGTCGTCCGGCGTGCCCAGCGCGAACGACGCTGATTGTGAACGAGAATGACGGTACGATCCGAGGGAAAAATCAGTTCGAGCTGTGGACGACAACTGGTTGACTGATTCCCTCGTCGCCACGAGGGAGAACCAGCGTGAACCCCGCCGAATCCGCCGACGCGGAGCCATCCGCATCCGCTCCACTACCCGCACCTGGGAGAACGTCGGAGCCGTACCGCCACGATGCTGCGCTTGTACCGGCTCTGGCGCGGTTGGCCGACGCTGCATGCGATGGTGTCGCCGACCCCCACGAGGCGAGTTTATGGGCTCGGCAATTGTCGGAACAATCGGATCCGGCGGTGAATCCCTGCGCAGCCAATGTAGTGGTCACTGCATTTCTTTACACCTTGTTCCACGACGATATCCCGGTCGCCGGGGCGAACTTGAGGCCGATCGACGGTCCTTCGATGCTTCCGGTCGCGTTGAAGGACACCTCGGGTGACATCCGCGCCGCTTGGCTGGCGCTGGCGGCTGAAGTCACACATCCGGTGGCACGTGCGCGCTTCTACGACATCGTGTTCATCCTGCGCCTGATGTCGAACAGCCGACTTGCAGCCGAACGCGCCGCTCGTGCGTACCTCGACGCGGTTGGAGGCAGCCAACGACTTGAGGCGCAGGCCACCGGCCTGGTGAGGGCTTGGACCTTGGCACGTTCAGTCGGCGCCACGGCGCTGGAACAAGAGGTAGCCGAGGTCATGCTCGGCATGGCCGCTGACTTGGTCGAATGCGATGACCATCCCTACGTGGTCTCGCCTTTGCTGTGTGCCCTGATCGAGCTTCCTCGCCGCAAGTCGGGTGGGGTGATCGATCCGCGGGTGGACGTTGTTCTCGACCGAGCGCTGCGTGCATACCCTCAGGTTCACGTCATAAAAGACTTCGCCGCGATCGTGAGGAAACGAGCTGCAGGTGACGCAGTACGAGTCGAGGCCGCCAACCGGTGGTTGATCGAAGCGATGCTGGCCGAAGCGCGTGCCGCCGCCGAGCCCATGATCGTTCGGACGTTGTTCCACGAGGCTGCCTCGGTCGCGCGGCAGCTCGGCGTGGCGGACCTCGAGAAGGTCGCGGTTGCCGGGCTCCAAGCGGCGCCGGCGTTGAACTGGGAGTCGACCTTGCACAAGATCGATATTCCAGGCTCACTGTTCGATGCTTATCTGCCTGGGTTCAACAAGGCTACCGGCTGGCGAGAGGCGTTGAGGATTTGGTTGCACTCCGATTCCCCGACCGGAGAGTATGAGGGAAACCTCGCGACGACCCAGCAGGTTCAGCAACATTCGTTGATCCGCTACCTCACCACGACGGTGTTGTTCCGCGACGGCGACATGCCAGCTCGCACCTTGTCCGGTGACGATGCCGTCTTCGCTCGAGATCTGGTCCGCACCGAGCTTCATTGCCTGGGCACGTACGGGGTGTTCTTGGCCAACGCTCTCAACGTGATCGCCGCCCGATTTGGCATCCCACCTCGGGAGGAGCTTGAGACCTTCCTACGAATCTTGGGAGGCGACCCTACGCTGATGAACGTTCTCGCCACGGCATTGCAGTTGTTCTGGGTCGCCGAGTACGACGCCGCTGTGCACTTGGCGGTGCTCAAAGTGGAATCGGCGGCACGAGCGCTGCTACTGGAGATCAACGAGCCCGTCTACCGTGCCGCAGTCGGTGATGCCGCCGGCCAGTTCCCCGGCCTGGGAAGCCTGCTGCAGTTGTTGCTGGACAACGGCTTCGACCGTGATTGGGAACGATTCCTGCGTACCTTCTTGCTTAGTGACGGCTCCAACGTCCGCAATCTCGTGGCACACGGCTTCAGCCACGACATCGGTGCTCTCAACGCTGCCGTGGCGTTGCGGGCCATGGCGGTGCTCGCGCTGATCGCGCCCGAACACGCCGTTCGACGTGACGCGACGACTGTCCGAGCGGCCTTGGCCAACCCGATCAGCGAGCGACCACGCCGCACCTGGTGGGGACGCGTCGTGGCTGCGGCTTTGGTCGCTTGGTACGAGTTTCGCCGCTGCTGAACGGGCACGTTCACGTGTTGGTCACCAGGCGAACAGCTAGTCGTCGGTCTACACGCCGCTTTGGCCACACCGGACGCAGTGATGCGGAAGCGAGTTCTTCGACGACACCTTCGCTCAACTCGACCGCAGCGTCGACCGCCTCACTCTGATGGCCAACACGCCATTGCGGTTCCTCGCTTCCGAGTGGTGCCTGTGGCAAGGGCGCCGGGCAACCGCCGAGTGGTATCCAGTCCGGCCCCGAGTGCCGTGCCCGCCTAACCGAGCAAAGCGGTCCCCGACTCGACCGGCGGCTGACTGCGGTGTCTCGGTGTCATCGGCCACGCGCTAGGGGAGCGGGAGCCGGTCACGCGCTCAGACGACGCTGCTCACGGCGCGGACACCGATGTTGGGCATGGCCCTATTCTTGGTCGGTGGTCTGCTCGGCGGTGTCGAGCCAGCGAGGGTCGCGCCAGTCGCGGCAGCCAGCCAGGGCCGGGTCGTCCGGGTCCACGCCGTTGGCCACGGCCATAGCCCTGTACGAGGCATACAGCTCGTGTCCGCCGTCGCTGATCAGTGCCTCGTCGGGGCCGTTGACCCGCACTTCCAGGTTGTGCTGCGCGCCGCGCAGCAGGAAACCCGCGCAGGTCAACGGTTTGGTCGGGTCGGCGGAGTTGTGGCAGCCGAAGCGTCCTTCCGAAAGGTCATGCGCGGTGCGTGCGGAGTGCTGGAACGCCTCCGGCGGGAACGTCCCTACCGGCGCGTCCGCCCGCCACGGGCACGGCTCCACGTCCGGCCCGAGGGTTTCGGGCCCGCACAGCTCGGTCCGGAACCGCACTCCGGAGCCCTGCACGCTGAGTACACCCCACCCGCTGGCTCCGTCGTACACCGAGACCGTTGGTCCCGCGTACCGCTCACTCATCTCGCCGCTCCTTGTCGTCATGGCTGGCTCCCGGCGCGGTCCAACAGCCAACACGTTGAGGATCTGGTCCGCGACGTCGTCGATTGCCCCGGTGTCATTGCCCACCCCGCCATCGGCCTCATCCGGTCCGGCCTCGACTATGACCCGCCGACCAGCTAGGCCAGCAATGCCCCCACCGCCCAGCCTCCGCCGCCGCAGACTGCCGCGCGGGCACCGGACCCACGTGGGCAGCTGTGCCCATCGCGTCCAGCACTTCCGCGTCCCGAACACCCCGCGCCTCGTCGAGCGCCAACGCCGAGGAACACCCCGTCGTCGGTAAGTCGGTCATCCCCGCTCCTTGCGGCTGTCCACCCGCAGGCGGACGCTCAGCAGAACACGTGCTTGGCGAACGGAAGCCCGCGCGGGCCGCACGCCACTGGCCGAGACCGGAGGTACCGACCCAGCGCGACTGCATCCTGGCAGCCCCCCGACGTTGGCAGGACACCGCAGGTCTCCGGCCCGGAAGTCCTCGACTGACTACGGCACGCCGTACTAGGCGACGCCCCGAACGTCGTCTGCGCTAAGCAGGGGCTTGCCAGCCCAAGCAGTCCTGCAATCTGTCTGGATCCGCTGCAAGCGTCGAAGTGACCGTCGATCCCTCCAACCTTGGCCTGGATAACCCAGGACTGGGCCTTCTGTTCCTAGTTGGCGAACCACAGGTCAGCCGATTGGGCGTCCGCCACGTTTAAACGGACCGGGCAACTCATACAAACAGTTTCTGTAAGATCTGTTGTTTCAGTGTTTGCTGAAAACAATCCGTGTCAGTGGATGCCTCGTCATGAATCGGAACAGGGAAGACTCGTCGATGGCCACGCTGCCGCGTGCGGCGATGACAGTCCGGCGTGTCGGGTTTCAACCGGCCGCTCTCGGCTCGTATGGTCTGATGCACCATCGCCCGGAGGTCGCGGGGCTCGGGCGATGGGTCGGGGAACGACCTGCACGACAATCTGCCCTGAATGGTTGGCTAGTGCACCTTGAGAAGTACTCCGTGCGCGGGTTTCGTTCGCTCGCCGACATCGCGGACATCCCGATCAGCAGTCCGACGATCCTCGCCGGTCCCAACGACGGTGGTAAGACCGCAGCCTTGAGTGCGCTGGGATTCCTTCTCGGCTCGCATACCTTGACCGAGGACGACAGGTCTTACCTCGCCAGTGAGTCCGGTGGCCGTTGCGCGATCACCGAGGTCATCGGCGACTTCCGCGTTGATGCTTGGGAGCAGGAGAAGTTCGGACTTCCCGCAGAAGTGCGGATTCGGCGCTGCGCCGAGGCGGACCTCTTGCCACGCTACGAGGTCTGGGGACCGGTGCCCGATGACGAAGAGCTCCGGGATCTCAGCGGAAAGCTGGTGCCCGAGCTCAAGGATCTGGCCACCCAGTTCGGAATCCGGATTCCGAAGCCGACGAAGCCGGTTCTGCTGGCCAAGTTGGTCGAATACGGCCGGGAGCACTCCAGCGGCGAAGGCTGGAGCGGGATGCCTCCGACGTTGGTCGACCGGCTCCCGCGCATCGCGGAGTTCGAGGGGCATTCCTTGAACCCCGATGCGGCGATCCGGTCCGTGCTGGCGGTTCGGTTCAAGGACTACGTGGCTGAAGAGGCCGTCCAAGGGCGCGTTCGCGAGTTGGAGGGCAACGCGCAGGACTGGCTGAGCATTCAGGCCAAGCCGCTGGCCGACCACATCGTCGAGGTCTGCGGCGACATCGCCACGGTCACCGTCGAGGCCGATGTGAGCTTCACGCCGACCTTGAGGTCGACCTCGTTGCGGCTGGAGCGGGCGTCCGGCGAACAGGTCCGGCTCGACCATTCCGGGCGGGGCAGTGCTCGGCGTGTGTCGATGGCGGTGTGGGAGGGGACCAGTTCACTGCTGGTCGAACCGGCTGGCGACGAGGTCGACCCGGAGGTAGGACCCCCGGTGCAGGTCATCGTGGCCTACGACGAACCGGACACGCACCTGGACTACCACTTCCAGCGCGAGGTCATGGGGATCATCCGGAGGCAGGGCGCGGCGGAGCACATCAGTGTCGTCGTCGCCACGCACTCCATGAACCTCATCGACGGCGTGGACATCCGCGATGTCGTGCTGCTCAAGCTGGACGAGGCGCGCCGAACGGTCGTGCAGCGCCTGGGCAATGCCGAGCACTCGGAGTTCGACCGCCACCTCGGCGCGATCGCCGCCGCGGTCGGGTTGCGCAACTCCGTGCTGCTCCACGAACGGTGCTTCCTCGCTGTCGAGGGTGAAACCGAGCAGTTGGCGTTTCCGATCCTGTTCACCCTCTCCGAGGGCATGTCATTGCAGGCCGCCGGTATCGCGTTGTGGGGGTGCGGGGGCAACGACGGTGCGCTGAACCTTGCCAGGTACCTGCACAAGCACGGGCGCAGCGTGATGCTGGTGATCGACGCGGACAGCGAGCGCAAGAACAAGATCTTCAAGAAGAGCAACCTGACCCGGCACTTCGGCCAGGACAAGGACAAGGTGTCCAAGATGTTGGGCGAAAAGTCGAATGCCGACGAACTCGAGGAGATGTTCGACGACGAAACCTGGGCGAGGACCGCGAACGAGGCATGGCCCCGAGACGGTGGTTGGACGCCCGAACACTTCGCCGCTCATCGCGGGCAGAAGAAGTTCAGCGCCGGGCTCGAGTACATGCTCAAGGAGCACTGCGAGCAGCATCCGTCGGGCAAGCCGGAGATGCTGTGGGAGCTCGTCATCCGACTCGACCGGCGGGAGGACGTGCCGGAGGAACTCCGGGACGTCTTCGCCGAGTTGCGGTCACTAGCCGGCTAACAGGTCTTCGGCCGATCGGTCGCGCCGAGCCCTTCGCGCGAGCATCCGTTCTTTGCGTTGCGCCGCGGTGGGCTCGGCCCACTGGTGCCATCGCACGGTCGGAGCCCAGCGTTGGAGATGCTCGTCCCGGTCCACACCGCACCAGCGGCAACCGTTCGGGTTGGGTACCGGTACCTCGTCGTTCTCGTGCATCCCCATCGCCCCTTCCGTCCAGGTAGTTGTACCCCGGAGGTACGACATTTTCTGGATACGTGCCCGGAAGGTGGGCGTGCTGACTCGTTGAGCACCGACGAAGCGCACGGCCTGCTTCGCCAGACCTCCGGTCAGGCGGTGAGGCTCGTTTGGCCGGGGCTACCAGCTCCTTCACGCAGACGTGAGCGTGGTCAGCTGCCAGCCTCGGGTGGGATGAACTGTGAGTGTCGGCGCTGCAGGTAGGCGCGACTCGTTTCCTCGGTCGATACCAGCTCGAGGGCCGCGCGGATGGCTTGCACGCGGCGCTCGGCTTGGTCGAGCAGTTGTCCCCAGGTAGTGACCCAGATCCTGTAGTGAGGGTTGTTGGTGGTGAGGCCTGGCCTTGAGGGGTCGCTGTGCAGGTTGCGCACTGCTTTGTCGATCGCGGTGCCTACGAGCCAGAAGTCCCAGTCGTGAGGTGTTCCCTGCACCTCGGGGTGCTCAGTGATGGCGGCGGCGTAGTTGTTGATCTGGCCGAACTCGGTCATCGTAAGCGTCATAGGGCGCTTGAGCTCGACCACCAGGTGGCGAGTGCGTTCGCTTTCGGGCAGGTGGCGGGAGAAGACCATGTCCACTCGGCCACGACGACCTGACGGCAGGAGTACGGGACTGGACGCGAATGCGACGTCGTCGTCGCCGACGATCGTCTGCACGACTCGTGTGAGCCCTGACTCGGACAGTGCCAAGCTCCACTCATCACCGAAAACCCAGGGCTCGCTGACGAGCATAGGGTGAAGTTGATCGACCTCGCGGAAAGCGGACTTGGTTTCGTCGGAGTACAGGAGCCCTCGAAGGCCGTGCAGGAAGTCGGACCGGTCGGCGATCGTCTGCGCTGCACGGACGATCGAAGAGAGCTCGGTGCGCTCCAAGAGATCGATCAGCACCTCCTGCTCTTCGTCTGACAGGTCAAGGATCGCGTTCAATGCGCGGTTGGTACGCGTGGGTTTGGCGCGCGTCATTTCCTGGAGGAGCCGGAGCGACAGCTTCTTCTGCTTGTGGTCCCGCCCAATGGCAGGGCTGGCAACCACTGCGACGACGTCGAAAATCTCCCGCTCTACCTCTTCTGCGGCGCTGCGAGCCTCGCCGAGGTACGGGTAGACACCCTCGGCCTTCCACTCGGCGAGGATGCGGCCCTTTTGCTCGTCCAGTCTGCCGTTGAGGTAGCCAGCCAACGCGTGTTGTGCCGCCCCGAGCAATTCGCCATGCCGCATCTCGGGTACTAGAAGATCCGCGGGCCGCATCAACTCGGGATCGCGAAACCCCTCCCATCGGAGATAGGCGGTCCAGTGTATTGGTGCGGGCGGCAAACGGGCTGGCTTGTACTCGGTGACCACAGCGCCACGGTCATCGCAAAGGTACATCGTCTTGGACTTCATGTCCGTGGCCCACTCGACCACCTGGAGCCGAGCTGTCCCCATGCCCGACTGAGCTGCCAGATCCACATCGAGCTCGAGCTCGACCGTCTGGTTGACATGTGCCTGTGGATCGATTCGTCGCCCGAGATGAAGCACCGTCACCTCGGGCAAGGCGAACAGAGAAGAGGCCAGTCTCGCAGTGAGCGGAAGATGGATGTCGCCCTCGGCGATGCTCACGACACGCGATGTTTGCCGCGCGTGCAAGCGGACGGTGGTCCCGGTGGGTCCGTCGCTCGGGAACGGGCCGTCGAACGAGAATTCATGTGGTGCTCGGCGGTATCCCTGGATGACAGTCTCGCTGAACGAGCCGCTGTCCTCGGATACTGATCTCCACTCGACGCGGTCGGCGACGGCGTAGGCGAGGAAGCGCCCGCGACCGAGTTGCCCGTGCAGCGGCCGGTTGATGTTCGGAGAGAACCTCTTCGCCTGCTTCCACGACTCGCTGTGCGTCAAGAAGAGGTCGTGCACGTCAGCGTGGGGCATTCCATGCCCGTTGTCGCTGATGATGATCTCGACAGGGGTGTCGATGCCGTCGACGAGGACGGTCGTTTCGACGTTCGTCGCTTCTGCATCGAGCGCGTTCCAGATCAGCTCTGCCAGGATGTCGACCGCGCTCGCGCGCTCGACCACGGGGCTGAGGATCGTGCCCTTGCCTGCGCGTACTTGCTTGGTCTCCACCGGCACAGCTTACGGATCAGGGACGACGCTGCCGGACTGCCGTCGATGCGAAATCGGCAGCTTCCGTGCACACCGGTTGCACAGTGTCCGTACCTCGAACACGATTGTGTTCAAGGACCCGATGTCGACAAAGTTTCGTTGGTAGCGTTCGGCTCCACACATCAAGGTTCTACAGCGGTCAGGGAGTCAAGCCACCATGGGGTCGCGCTACAGTCCACTGGTCACCGAGTCCGAGCTCATCAACTTCCTGGTCGAAGTATTCGAGGCGAGTGGCTCGGTGGTGATCGCTGAGTTTCGCACCAGCACGCGCCGAAGCGTCGACCTGTTGGTTCGTGGTGATGAGCGTCGCGGCACCCCTGACCTGCTGATTGAGGTCAAGAACAACCCGCCGCAAACTCATACTCGGCTTCAGGAAGCTGTCGAACAGCTTCGTCGGTACGGCGAGGAGTATATGAAGCACTTTCGGCGCCGTCCACAACTGGCGCTTGCCACCCCAGGTGTGTTATCGCGTCCGAGCTTGAGCTATCTCGCCGATCAAGGGGTGAGGGGATACGACCGGTACTGGATAGCTGAGTCAGCCGAGCGTGTCGGTCTGGGTGCACGCGTGCAGGAGATCTTGGGGCACGTCGACCTCAGCCGTGAAGGCCAGGTTGAGAGCGACGGGAGGAAGCTTGACATCCTGCAAAGCGCTGAGCAGGAACTCGTGACCAGGCTACAGCAGATTCCGGCCGGTCGCAGCCACTGGAATCCTTACCAGCGAGTCTGTCTCGACATCCTGGACCATCTCTTCAGTCCTCCGCTCACCAGGGGCAGATGGGAGGTCTCGAATGCAGCCAAGATCAACCGGCGTGACATAATCATGCCGAATTACAGTACGGAAGGTTTTTGGTACCATCTGCGCCAGGCGTACCGGGCGGATCATATCGTCATTGACGCGAAGAACTTCGCTGGTAATGTGAGCAAGAATCAAGTTCTTCAAATGGCAAATTACTTGTCCCGTCACGGCACGGGTCTGTTCGGAATAATCGTAACTCGCACAGGAGGAGATAAGTCGGCTCTGTATGTGCGGCGCGAGCAGTGGATGATGCACGACAAGATGATCCTCGTCCTGGACGACTCTGATCTTGTTCAAATGTTAACCAATCGGTCGGAAGGTGATAAGTCTGAGTTGTTAATGCAGCAGAAGATTGAAGACTTTCGATTGGATATCTAGAATACTGTAAAGCTTGCTCTTTGGTGATTTCGCCTTTGGGCGTGGGCGAAAGGCAGTCACGAGCATCATCCAGCTGGTGCTGGCGGGCCCCGAGCATGTCGGCCAAGGTCTCGCTGTTCTAATTCCCTGTCTCGACCGTGGTTCGGGTTAGCCGCAATGATCGCGAGTGTTGATCCTCGGGCAGCCCGTTCCATGCGCTCTCGATGGCCGAGCCGGATCACCCTGGAGTCGCTGCTCTTGGACGATGTTGACTGGATCAGAGAGAACGAGCTCTACGCTGACGACCTGGTGTTGGTGGGCGACGAGTTCGGTGGCTGGCGCGGTGGGTTCTCCGCCGAGTGGAGTTGGCGGTGCTCGCTTAGCGGCTAGTCCCCCGTTCCACCGATCCGAGCGAACGCGCGGGCGTTAAAAGGGGGCCGTGCACCGGGCCGAGCCCCGGTCGACCGCACACCCGCGGGCTTGAAACACCACCTGATCACCGATGGCGGCGGCATACCGTCGGCCGTTATCCTGACCGGCTGCAACACCGCTGATGTCACCCGACTCCTGTCGCTGGTGCACGCGATCCCACCGATTCGAGACAAGCGTGGTCGCCCCCGCCAACGCCCCGAGACGGTATTCGGCGACCTCGCCCACGACAGTCGCGCTACCGCGCAGCGTTGCGGTGACTCGGGATCATCTTGATCCGGCCTGACAAGGCACAGGCCACGGATCCAGCCTGGGCGCCATCCGCTGGGCCGTGGAACGCAGCAACTCCTGGCTGCACCAGTTCCGCCGCCTCCGAATCCGCTGAGAACGACGAGCCGACATCCACGAGACCTTCCTGAGCCTGGCCTGCGCCCTGATCTGCTACCGACGACTCCACTAATTCTCATAGGAGCACTTACACTGATGACAGGATATTCGACTGATCTCGAGTCGAGTTGGCCGCAATCGTGCGTTGTGGCGTGGCTCGAGTACGGCCTCTCATAGGTCGGTTTAGCCTTCTTGGTCGGCAGTGTGGCGTAGGGGGTTAGGCGCTGGATGGATTTCGATCGCGATAAGGCGGCAAGCGGGGCATGCCAGAGCGCCGCAGTGACCGAGGCGTCGATCATGTTCCCGGCGGATAGAGGAATCCTACTTAACCATTCGAGTGGCTATTAAAAGGTTTACGGTGTAAGTCGTTTGAGAGGATAGGGCTGGCTCGGCGGCTGCGGATTTCG
The DNA here is from genome assembly GCF_042738955.1 of Umezawaea sp. NPDC059074. Lineage (NCBI taxonomy): Bacteria > Bacillati > Actinomycetota > Actinomycetes > Pseudonocardiales > Pseudonocardiaceae > Umezawaea > Umezawaea sp. NPDC059074. The sequence goes on along the minus strand of NZ_JBHYHC010000026.1, from coordinate 5,234 downwards.
TGGAATTTGCCGGCATCGTTTCCTGATTGAGTTCCTTCGGCAATGTCCGCAATAGTGCGGTTTAAACATGCGCGCTTGTCTCGTTTTGATTACGATGTTGCGCGGTGTCATGATTTTGGCAGGCATCTGTTGTCCGCCTCATCCGACTGGTGGTAGCTGATTTATGGGCTGAACTTAGGATGGGTGATGTGGCAGCAAGGTGATGACACTTACTCATGAGGGGGTCGCAAGCTGATGACGCGTGCTAGACGAAGCACTGTTGCACGCAGTGCGGTTGGTGTTAGGGGTTCTCAAGAACATGCGATTACCTTCACTGGGAAGGTAATCGCCACTAATGTCGGATTGCACTTTCCGGACAACTTATCGTACTCAGCGTGGATTCGGGCGGGGCAGAAGGTGGCTAGGATCGCCAATTCGTCTGCATGGTTTACCGGTGATTGGCTAGCTTGCGGGCAAGTCAGGTACGCCGACCAGTATCGGGAAGCCGCCAAAGCTGTTGGGCTTGAATACCAGACTGTGCGTAACTACGCCTGGGTAGCACGCCGGTTTCCGATTGAGCGGCGTCGGGAGAATCTGAGCTTCCAGCACCACGCTGAAGTAGCGTCGTTAGCCCCGTGCGAGCAAGACCGCCTGCTTGCCGCTGCCGAGAGAGCAGGGTGGTCGCGCAACGAGTTGCGCACACAGGTGCAGTGCACGCGTCAGAGCGGTAAACCTGTGGACGTTGGCCCGGTGGTGCAGCCGTTGAAGGTCGATCGCAGGCAGGTCGACCGGTGGATGCGCGCGGCGAATCATGCAGGCGTCAGCTTGGAGTCTTGGATGATTGGTTGCCTGGACAAGGCCGCGAGTAGCGAGTTGACCGCCGCCGCTGAGCCCGCCGCGAGCGCTGGACTTATGGACTGGTCGCCTGCAAACCGCACTAGCCTGTCATATACTCATCATCTCCCGCCTACGCTGAAAGCATAGAGTTTGTTGTTGTGGCCGGGGCAGCCGTTAGGGCAGACGTTCGCGTAGTAGTAACCCGAACCCCAGTACACAGTGCCGTTGACGACGGCCGCGCCACTAAATACCGAGCCGCCGCTTGCGAAGCTCCACCGCAGTCGACCAGTTATGGCGTCGAACGCGTACATGTTCGGGCCGGTCGGTGCGGACGACCCGCCGAACACCACGCCGTTGGCGCTGCTGACGAACGCGTCATCTAACCAGTTACCGGTGTGCGATTGTGGGTCGGCCACCTGCCACGCGATCTTTCCGGTGGCCGCGTCGAGCGCGACGAACCCGCCGCCGGTCGTGGTGGAGGTGCTGCCGTCGGCGGCTGTCAGGGTCCACGGCACGTGGTCGCCGTTGCCAATCCCCGCGTAGATTTGCCTGCCGTCGGTCGACGTGCCCCATTGGATGCCGCCGAGCGGGCCGCCTGGCCCGGCTTGCGTGCGCCAGACGACCTCGCCGGTGGTTGGGTTCAGCGCCCAGTAGACGCCGCTCTTCTGGCCGATGCCCAGCAGGTCGACGTGCCGCCCGTCGCGCACGGTCGTATACAGGTTCGGGCCCGCGCCAAAGTCGAAGTCCGGGCCGCGGTCGGGCTGGAAGATCGTCCATGTGTCGGCGGTCAGCGTGTGCGTGGCCCAGCGCAGCGCGCCGGTGCGCAGGTCCAAGCCCAGGACGCTGTCGAAGTGGTCGTCGGGTGACGGCGGCGAGCAGTCGGTCTGCTTGGGCTGCTCGCACACGCCCGCGGGCACCGAGTAGTTCTGCCCCGTGCCCACGTAGACCAGGCCGCGCTTGCGGTCGACCACCGGTTGGCTGCCCCACACCGCTCCGCCGGTGTAGCCCTCGGGCACGGTATGCGTCCGCCACAGCAGGCGGCCGGTGGCCGCATCGAGCGCTACGACCGAGCCGCGGAACGTCATCGGCTCCGCGATGATCGACGCCTTGGACGACACGCCCACGTACAGCACGCCGTCGTCGACCGTCGGCGCCCCGGTGATGATGGCGGTCGGGTCGTCGTCGACCACGGCCACCCAGTTGCGGTCGCCCGTGCGCGCGTTCACCGACGCGATCTGTGCGCCCTTGCGGGTGTCCGCGGTGAGCAGGTTGGTGCCGAAGAACAGGTCACCGTTCCAGTACGCCGGGCTGGTGCGGGACACGTCCCCCGGCACCCCTGTGTACTCGCCGATGTTGCGGCCCCAGACCTTTTCTCCGCTGCGCGCGTCGACCGCCCAGAGCTTGCCGCCCCAGTCTGGCACGTAGACGGTGCCGTCGACGACGGTGGGCGTGGCCGACACGTCGCCCTCGGTGGTAAATGTCCACTTAGGACTGAGGAGGTTGACGTTGCGCGGGCTGATCTCCCGCTCGGACGCGGAGTGTCGGGTGTTGTGGTTGTTCTGCCCGGCGCTGGGCCAGTCGGCGGGCCGCGGCGACCCATTCGCCATGGCCGCGCTCGGCGCGAGCGGCACGGCGGCGGTCAGGACGCTCACCGCTATGACGGCCCCCCATCTTCTCCACTTGGCGGACCTGGTCAGGCGCTGGGAGTGCGGCACGCGGGATTCCCCTCGTTGGTCGTGGTGTCAGGAGCGGTCACGGAGAGCGGACCGGGATGGAGGGCCAAGCCGCCGGGGCGACGTCGACCGAGCCGGGCGGGTCCTCGGGGCCGATTGGTACCCCCGAAACCTGTTCCAGGAACCGGCGCGCGGGCGCGTTGCGGCGGGTGGGCCGGTGTCGCAGGCGGACGGTGGCACAGCCCGCCGCCCGCGCTTCGTCGCACAGGCGCGCGAGCACGTCGGTTTCCACGCGGCGGTTGAGCATCCGGCAGCTCATCAGGAACACCGGCACGTTCAGCACGTCGCCCTTGGCTTCGGCGAGCGCCAAGCCGACTACGCCGTAGTCGCCGAAGGCGTCGCGGACGCGCACCACCCGGCCAAGCCCGCCCCCGTCGAGGAACGCTCGCAGTTCGGGCGCGGTGCGCACGGCGCCGGTCGTGGTGAACTGGGTCGTCCGGAAGGTCAACTGCGCCGCACGTTCCAGCGAGCGGTCGTCGATCGGTTCGAGCGAGACCTCGATCCCACAGCGCGCCAGGAAGTCCTCGTAGTCCACAGTGGATTGTCGAAGCGCGCGGCGCTCGCCCTCCGCCGCGTACCAGTCCGAGCGCAGCCGATCCTCTTCGGTCACGGCCAACTGGTCGAATGCGGGCTCGGCTAGCAGTTGCCGCCACGCCCGCGCGCCGTCCCGGTCAACCTCGACCACCGCGACTTCAGGCAGTCGGGCGCGCACCGACGCACACTCCACCGGGTCGTCGTCCACGAACACGAACGAGTCGGGTGCCAGACCCAGCTCGGCGGACAGCTCCAGCAGGAGGTCTGGCTTCGCGCCCCAGCCCACGCGGCGCGCGGTGACGTCCCGCAGCGACAACCCCATTCCGGGGTTCTGCTCGAACACGGCGCGCACGTCGGCGTCCTCGTTGCGGCTGCACAGGCACAGCAGCTTGCCCCGCGACCGCTGGTCGAGCAGGAACTCCTGCACGCGCCGGTGCCCCGCGTCGACCTCGACCCCGAGCGGGCCGTCCTCGCCGCACACGCCGGTCCACAGCGTGTTGTCGCAGTCGAGGACGACGACCTTGCGCGGCTTGCGCCAGGTCGCCGCCGCCAAGCGCACCACGCGGTCGGCCAGCGCGTCGGAGAACTCGTCGGTGTAGGGCAGGTGCGCGACCCGCTCCGCGTACTCGTCGTGGACCTCCGGCACGCCGTAGTGCTCGGCGAGGTCGTCCACCGGCACCGCGTGCACGCTGGGGAGCGCCGACACGGCGGCGGCGACGCGTTCGGTCGCGGCGGCGACCCGGTCTCGGGTCGCCGGGTCGGCCACGGCGCGCGGGGAAGGGGGAGTGGTGGCGACCAGCCAGGTCGCGGTGCCGCGACCGGACGCGGAGCCCAGCGCGGACAGCACTTCCGCGAGCAGGTCGTCGCCGAGGTCCTCCACGCGCAGCAGCAGGGCGTTCACCCCGGTGTTGCCCAGCAGCGGACCCGCGGGGTCGAGCAACGGCTCCACCACCTGCCCGTACGGCGCGGCCGTGACCTCGCGCCCGAGCGGCGCGGCCAGCAGCGCCGCCCGCGCGACGATCCCGTCGGCGGTGAACGTCGCCGCCACCACGATCCCGGCGGTCACGTCGCCCGGCCTTGCTCGCGCACCGCAGCGGCGACCTCGGCGGCGGTGGTCGTGTCGCGCAGGGCGTGCACGGGCAGTTCCACGCCCAGTTCACGCCACACCCGCGACAGCACGCGGACCGCGCGCAGCGAGTCGCCGCCCAGCGCCCCGAACGGCGCGTCGCGGTCGACCTCCGGCACACCCAGCACGTGGCGGAACGCCTCGATCACCGTGCTCTCGGCCCGTTCGTCGGAAACTGCCTGAATTCTCTCGTCCGTCACCTGTGCACCCTCATGTCGACCGGACACGGACACATTCACGTGAATCGGGAATCGAATTGCGCGAATAGACGCGCTGCGGTGGATGAATTCAAGTCTAGGGAGGACGTGTGGCGACCGCAACCATTGCCGGTGCGGTTCGGCCAGGAGTACGCATTGGAGTGCACTGTCGCGCCGTCGGATGGCAAGGAGAATTCACGTGCTGCTGTCGGGAGCCGATGTCGAACTGTTCGCGCAGGTCAGCGGGGACGCCAATCCGCTGCACGGGTCGGCCGAGCACGCCCGTGCCACGCCGTTCGGCGGGATCGTCGCGCACGGCGTGCTCGCGCTGATCGCCGCGCTGGATGAAGCGCGCCCGCGGTGGTCGGGCGTCGCCGTCCTGGACGTCGAGTTCCGCGGTCCGGTGCGGCCGGGGGTCGACTACCGCGTGGAACTCGAGGCCGAGGCGCTCCGGGTGCTCGACGGGAGCCGGGTCTGCCTGTCGGCGTGGTGGAGCACGGGCCCGGTGGCCGACCTGTGCCCGACGGCGGTCGCCCCGCTCGCCGCCGCCGAGTCGAGGACCACCGCCGACCTCGCCCCCGGCGTCGGCGTCTCCGGCGAGTACGGGCCCGGCGGCCTGCCCGCCCTGGAGCACCGGTTCCCGCACGCCACGGCCGCGCTGGGGCGTGGGACGGTGCTGGGCCTGCTGTGGTCGAGCTACCTGGCGGGCATGCGCCTGCCGGGGGAGTGGTGCCTGCTCGGCGGGCTGTCGCTGCGGTCGCGGGCCGACGAGCCGGGCGCGCCCGGGGCCCGGACCAAACCCGCCGACGTCGCGGCGCACGCCCCCCC
>NZ_JBHYHC010000025.1:0-91169 GCF_042738955.1 Umezawaea sp. NPDC059074 | reverse complement strand
GAGCCTTTGTCGGGCCAAAACGGCAGGTTCAGAAGCCGCAGCCCGACAAATTTTAAGGCTCAAATCCCCCAAGTAAAGCCGGCCTCTCAAAAGCAGGCGTGCGCCGCCAGGCAGTCAATCAGCAGGACTGTCCGGCTAGGCAGTCACACAGCAGGCGCCCCCGGCCAAGCAGTCATACAGCAGGCACCCTCCGCCAAGCAGCCACACAGCCAGCGCCCCCGGCCAGGCAGCCAGTCGGCCATGGCGCTCGCCCCAGCCTCCAGCCCTCGCCCCCAGCCCTCGCCCCAAACGCCGCTGGGGCCGCTCCCCGAAGGAAGCGGCCCCAGCGGTCGTGCAAAAGCGGTCAGACGCCCTCGTTGCCGGGAGTCGTCTTCGCGACCTGCATCAGGAACTCGATGTTGGTCCGGCTCTTCCTCAGCCGGTCCAGCAGCAACTCGATGGCCTGCTGGCTGTCCAGGGCGTGGAGCACCCTGCGCAGCTTGTGCATGACCGCCAGTTCGTCCGGCGACAGCAGCAGGTCTTCCTTGCGGGTGCCGGACGGGTCGACGTCGACTGCCGGGAAGATGCGCTTGTCGGCGATCTTCCGGTCCAGCTTCAGTTCGGCGTTGCCGGTGCCCTTGAACTCTTCGAAGATCACGCTGTCACCGGCGGAGCCGGTTTCGACCAGCGCGGTCGCGATGACGGTGAGCGAGCCGCCGCCTTCGATGTTGCGGGCCGCGCCGAGGAAGCGCTTCGGCGGGTACAGCGCCGTCGAGTCGACACCACCGGACAGGATGCGGCCGGAGGCCGGGGCCGCCAGGTTGTACGCGCGGCCCAGTCGGGTGATCGAGTCGAGCAGCACGACCACGTCGTGGCCCATCTCGACGAGCCGCTTGGCCCGCTCGATGGCCAGTTCCGAGATCGTCGTGTGGTCTGACGGCGGCCGGTCGAAGGTCGAGGCGATGACCTCGCCCTTCACCGAGCGCTGCATGTCGGTGACCTCTTCCGGACGCTCGTCCACGAGGACGACCATCAGGTGGCACTCGGGGTTGTTCGTCGTGATCGCGTTGGCGATCGACTGGAGCACCGAGGTCTTGCCCGCCTTGGGCGGCGACACGATGAGCGCGCGCTGGCCCTTGCCGATCGGCATCACCAGGTCGATGACGCGCGTGGTGAGGATGTGCGGCTCGGTCTCGAGGCGCAGGCGCTCGTTCGGGTACAGCGGCGTGAGCTTGGTGAAGTCGTCCCGGTTCTTGAGCTGGTCCGGGTCCAAGCCGTTGATCTTGTCCACCCGCACGAGCGGGTTGAACTTCTGCCGCTGCTGCTCGCCGTCGCGCGGCTGGCGGACGGCGCCGATCAGCGCGTCGCCGCGGCGCAGGCCGTACTTGCGGACCAGCGAGAGCGACACGTAGACGTCGTTCGGGCCCGCGAGGTAGCCGGAGGTGCGCACGAAGGCGTAGTTCTCCAGCACGTCGAGGATGCCCGCGACGGGCAGCAGGACGTCGTCGTCGCGGACCTCGGTGTCGGGTGCGCCGGGGGCGCCGCCCTCGACCCGGCCGCCACGGCGGCGGCGGTCGCGGAAGCGACGGCCGCGACGGCCGCCCTCCTCGTCGTCGTCCTCCACCACGGTGTTGCCCTGGCGGTCGTTCTGCCGGTTGTCGTTCCGGTTGTCGTTCTGCCGCTCGTTCTGCCTGCCGCGACCCTGGCCGCGGTCACCGCGGTCGTTGCGGTCGCCGCGGTCGGAACGCTCGGAGCGGTCGCCCCGCTCCTGGCGGTTGCCGCGCTCGGGGCGGTCGCCGCGGTCCTGGCGCTCGGAGCGCTCGGGACGCTGCTGCTGGTCGCCACCGCGGTCCGGGCGCTCGGAGCGCTCGGGGCGGTCGCGCTGCGGCTGCTCCTGCTGCGGGCGCTCCTGCTGGGGGCGCTCGACCGGGGGCGCCTCGGCGGGGGCCGCCACGGCGTTCTCCGGGCTGCCCGCGGCGCGGCCGGAGGACCGGCGACGCCGGTTGTTGCGGCGGCCGCCCTCCTCCTCGCCACCGACGGCGGGGGCCTCGGCGACCTCGAGCTGCTGCTGGACCGGCTTCTCCACCGGGGCCTGCACGGGCTTCTCGACGACGCGGGGAGCCTCGACCACGGGGGCCTCGGCCACCTTCGCGGCGGGCTTCTCAGCCTTGGCGGGCGGGGTCGAGGCGCTGCCCCGACCGGAGGTACCGCCCTGCTTCTCCTTGATCGCCGCGATGAGGTCGCCCTTGCGCAGACCCGCGGTTCCGTTGATGCCGAGTTGGCCCGCGAGCTCACGAAGCTCCGCGAGCACCATGCCGGACAGACCAGCCCGCTTGCGCGGGGCGCTGCCGTTGGAAGGGGTGGACAGGGCGTTCTCCTCGGCTCCAGAACTGGCAGCGGCTTCGGGAGCAGCGTCGCTGCTCAACAAATCGGTGTTGCTCACACAAGTCCTTCCTGACCGGACCCCGCCTCCTACGCGGCCCAGCGGACCTGCCGTCCGACGGAATGCGGAACAGCAGTTCGTCCGATGAAGACGGATTCGACGCGGCGATTGCGCACTTGCGACGACGTCCGTCGGCACGGGACTTCTCGGTCACACGGCGATCGGGTGCCTTTCAGCCTCGACCCCGCCCTTGCGGCACAGGGTCCCTGGCTGGCTGGAATGCGACCCGGAGCGAATGTCCGGGCACGGCACCGGCGCCCGTGCGCGCGGTGACTGATCGCCTCCGAGGGTAGACGCAGCCAGGTGCGGGTGCAACAACCGGGTACCCCCGCGTGGCGTCGTCAGCCAACTGGACGAACGCGCACCCCGGCCAGGTCCACGGCGGATCGGCGCACGTCGAAGCCGGTGACGTCGACCCCCACCGGCAGTTCGCCGTCCTTCGGCAGCGCCAGGACCGTCGGTCCGGCGCCCGACACGGCGGCCGCCACTCCGGCCTCCCGAAGGTCCCTGACCACGCGGATCGTCGCGGGCCACGCGGGCTCCCGGTACGGCTGGTGCAGCCGATCGTCCAAAGCGGTCAGCAGCAGCGAGGGATCGCAGGTCAGGGCGTGTACGGCCAACGCTGAGCGGCCCGCCGCGAACGCCGCGTCCGCGTGCGGCACGACGGCGGGCAGCAGCCCCCTGGTGGTCTTGGTCGACGACTCCTCCGACGGCACCAGCACGACCGGCCGGAGGTCGGCGTGCGGGTCGAGCCGGACCGCCCGGTACTGGTCGCCCTCGGACCACGCGATGACCACGCCGCCGAACATGCTGGCCGCGGCGTTGTCGGCGTGCCCCTCGAACTCCGACGCGAGTTGCAACGCGGCCGTGTCCAACTCGCGACCCGCGAGCCCGTACGCGGCGGCGACACCGGCGACGATCGCGGCGGCCGACGAGCCGAGGCCACGCGAATGGGGGATCTCGTTGCGGCAGTCGAACTCGACCCCGGACGGCGCGAAGCCGATCAGCTCGCAGGCCGCGCGGAACGCCCGCACGACCAGGTGGGTCTCGTCCGTGGGCACGTCGTCGCAGCTCTCGCCGGAAACGCGCACGACGAGCCCGGACGCCGTGACGCGGACGTCCACCTCGTCGTGGACGTCCAGCGCCATGCCGAGCGCGTCGAACCCGGACCCGAGGTTCGCCGTCGAGCCGGGCACGGTCACCCGGACGGCGGACGTCACGCGAGTTCCAGCGCCGACGCCACGGCGCCGGGGTCGACCGGCACGGGCTCCACGGCGGCCATGCCGAGCAGCGCGGTGTCCGGGTCCTTGAGGCCGTGGCCGGTGACCGTGCACACCACGACGGACCCCTTGGGGAGCCTGCCGTCGGCGGCGGTCGCGAGCAGGCCCGCGATGCTGGCGGCGGACGCGGGCTCGACGAAGATGCCCTCCCGCGACGCGAGCAGGCGGTACGCCTCCAGGATCTGCTCGTCGGTGACGGCCGCGATCAGGCCGTTCGACTCGTCGCGGGCGGTGATCGCGCCCGTCCACGACGCCGGGCTGCCGACGCGGATCGCGGTGGCGATGGTCTCCGGGTTCTTCACCGGCTCGCCCAGCACGAGCGGCGCGGACCCCGCGGCCTGGAAGCCGTACATCCTCGGGGTCGACGTCGTGACGCCGTCCTTGGCGTAGTCCTGGTAACCGCGCCAGTACGCGGTGATGTTGCCCGCGTTGCCGACCGGCAGGCAGTGGAAGTCCGGCGCGCGCCCGAGGACGTCGCAGATCTCCCACGCGGCGGTCTTCTGGCCGATGAGCCGCACCGGGTTCACCGAGTTGACCAGCGTGACCGGGTACTCGGCCGCGGTCTTGCTCGCGAGTTCGAGGCAGTCGTCGAAGTTGCCGTCGATCTGGAGGATCTTCGCGCCGTGCATGACGGCCTGCGCCATCTTGCCGAGCGCGATCTTGCCGCTGGGCACGAGCACGGCGGCCGTCAGACCGGCCTTCGCGGCGTACGCGGCGGCCGAGGCCGACGTGTTGCCGGTGGACGCGCAGATGACCGCCTTGATGCCGCTGGCCAGCGCGTACGTCATGGCCACGGTCATGCCGCGGTCCTTGAACGACCCGGTCGGGTTCGCGCCCTCGACCTTGACGAGCACGCGGCTGCCGGTCAGCTCGGACAGGTGCTCCGCCTCGACCAGCGGCGTGCCGCCCTCGTGCAGCGTCACGACCCTGGCGCCCTCGGGCAGCTCGATGCGGTCTGCGTAGGCGTGGATGATGCCCGGCCAGCCGGGTCGCACGCCTGCCTGGATCGTCATGTCAGTCTTCGCCTTCCACGCGCATCACGCTGACGACTTCCCGGACCACCGGGAGACCACCGATCTTGTCCACAGTGGACCGGAGTGCCGCGTCGGAGGCGGCGTGGGTGACGATCACCAGGCTGGCGTCGTCGATCCTGCCCTCCTGCCGGACCGCGGCGATGCTCACGTCGTGCTCGGCGAACACGGCCGCGACCTGGGCGAGCACGCCCGCGCGGTCCGCGACGTCGAGGCTGATGTGGTAGCGCGTCGGCGTCTGGCCGATCGACCGCACCGGCAGGTCCGCGTAGGCGGACTCGCGGGGGCCTCGGCCGCCGAGGACCCGGTTGCGGGCCACCGCGACCAGGTCGCCGAGCACCGCGCTCGCGGTCGGGGCGCCGCCGGCGCCCTGGCCGTAGAACATCATCTCGCCCGCCGCGTCGGCCTCGACGAACACCGCGTTGAACGCGCCGTTCACGCCCGCGAGCGGGTGGCTGCGCGGGATCATCGCCGGGTGCACGCGGGCCGCGACCGACTCGGTCGTGGTGCCGTCCTCGGCGACGGACGTGACCCGCTCGCAGATCGCGAGCAGCTTCACCGTGCGGCCGAGGCCCTTGGCGGCGGCGATGTCCGACGCGCTGACCGAGGAGATGCCCTCGCGGTGCACGTCGGACGCCGTGACCCTGGTGTGGAACGCCAGCGAGGCGAGGATCGCGGCCTTGGACGCGGCGTCGAAGCCGTCCACGTCCGCGGTCGGGTCCGCCTCGGCGTAGCCCAGCCGGGACGCCTCCTCGAGGGTCTCCGAGTAGCCCGCGCCGGTGGCGTCCATGCCGGACAGGATGAAGTTGGTGGTGCCGTTGACGATGCCCATCACGCGGGTGATCCGGTCGCCGGCGAGGGACTCGCGCAGCGGCCGCAGCAACGGGATCGCGCCCGCGACGGCGGCCTCGAAGTAGAGGTCCGCGCCGCTCGCGTCGGCCGCCTCGAACAGCTCGGCCGAGTGCTCGGCGAGCAGCGTCTTGTTGGCCGTGACCACGGACCTGCCCGACCGCAGCGCCTCCAGCAGGAGCGTGCGGGCGGGCTCGATGCCGCCGATGACCTCGACGACGAGGTCGACGTCGGACGCCACCAGCGCGGCGGCGTCGGTCGTGAGCAGGTGCGCGGGCACCTCGCGGTGCTTGTTGGGCTTGCGCACGGCGATGCCGGTCAGCTCGACCGGCGCGCCGATCCGCGCGGTCAGGTCCGCGGCCTGGTCGGTGAGCAGCCGGACGACCTCAGTGCCGACCGTGCCGCAGCCCAGCAGGGCCACCCGAATGGGCCGCGCACCGATCGGTTTACCTTCCGGCACCTTCAACCTCCAAGTGGAACAGGTCGTCCTCGGTCTCCCGGCGCAGGAGCAGTCGCGCCTCGCCGTCGGTGACCGCGGCGAGCGCGGGCCGCGGCAGCCGGTTGTAGCCGCTGGCCATGGAGTAGCAGTAGGCGCCGGTGGCCGCGACCGCGAGCAGGTCGCCCGGCGCGAGGTCGTCGGGCAGCCAGCAGTCGCGGACGACGACGTCGCCGGACTCGCAGTGCTTGCCGACGACCCGGCACAGCACGGCCGACGTGCCGGGGTCCGCGGTGCGCGACACCAGGCGGCAGTCGTAGACCGCGTCGTAGAGGGCCGTGCGGATGTTGTCGCTCATCCCGCCGTCGACGCTGACGTAGCGGCGGGTGTGGCCGCCGTCCAGCTCGACGTCCTTGATCGTGCCGACCTCGTACACGGTGACCGTGCCGGGCCCGACGATCGCGCGACCGGGCTCGACCGCGATGAGCGGCATCGGCAGGCCGGCGTGCTCGGCTTCCTTCTGCACGATGTTGTGCAGCTGCCGGGCCAGTTCGGCGGGCGGGGGCGGGTCGTCGTCCGGCGTGTACGCGATGCCGAGGCCGCCACCGAGGTCCACGGTGGTGAGGCTCTCGAGCTTGTCCGCGCCGTGCTCGGCGTGCAGGTCGGCCAGCAGGCCGATCACCCGGCGCGCGGCGATCTCGAAGCCGCTGGCGTCGAAGATCTGCGACCCGATGTGGCTGTGCAGGCCGATCAACCGCAGGCCGTCGGCCTTGAGCACGCGGCGCGCGGCCTCGGCGGCGTCACCGGAGGACAGGGAGAACCCGAACTTCTGGTCCTCGTGCGCCGTGGCGATGAACTCGTGCGTGTGCGCCTCGACGCCGACGGTCACCCGGATCATCACCGGCTGCACGACCCCGCGCTCGCGCGCGATCTGGTCGAGCCTGGCGACCTCGAAGAACGAGTCGACCACGACCGCGCCGACCCCCGCCTCGACGGCGGACACCAGCTCGGCGACGGACTTGTTGTTGCCGTGCAGCGCGATCCGCTCGGCCGGGAAGTCCGCGCGCAGCGCGATGGCCAGCTCGCCACCGCTGCACACGTCGATGCTCAGGCCCTCCTCGGCGACCCAGCGGGCCACCGCGACGCTGAGGAACGCCTTGGACGCGTAGTGCACGAGCGTCGGGTCGCCGAACGCCGTGGCGTGCTCGGCGCAGCGCGACCGGAAGTCGTCCTCGTCCATGACGAACAGCGGCGTGCCGTACTGGGCGGCGAGGTCTCGGACGTCGACCCCGGCGAAGCGGACGACGCCGTCCTCACCGCGTTCGGCGTTGCGCGGCCACACCCTCGGGTGCAGCTCGGCGATGCCGTCCGAAGTGGACGGGCGGCTCCCGGCGGTGCTGCCGGAGGTCATGACGTCGGCGTGCCGGGGGCCGGCGGGATGCGCGCGCATCACATGCGCTCCAATGCGGTGACGCCCAGCAGGGCAAGTCCGTTGGTGAACACCTGGCGGGCGGCCAGCACGAGCTGGAGCCTGGCCTGGTTGACGGGGGTGACGTCCTCGTCGCCGCGGGGCAGCACCCGCAGGTCGGGGGTGTCGTAGAACCGGTGGGTCGCCCCGGCCAGCTCCTCGAGGTAGCGGGCGACGCGGTGCGGCTCGCGCAGCTCGGCGGACGCCGCCACGACGCGCGGGAACTCGCCGAGCGTGCGGATCAGGTCGCCCTCGCGGTCGTGCGTGAGCAGCTCGAACCGGTCGTTGGGCTCCAGGCCCAGGTCGGCGGCGTTGCGGCGCACGGACGCGATCCGCGCGTAGGCGTAGCGGACGTAGTGCACCGGGTTGTCGTTGCTGTTCTTGCGCAGCAGGTCGAGGTCGATGTCCAGCACGGAGTCCACGGACGACCGGATCATCGCGTACCGGGCGGCGTCCACGCCGACCGCGTCGACCAGGTCCTCCATGGTGATCACGGTGCCCGCGCGCTTGCTCATCCGCACCGGCTTGCCCTCGCTGACGAGGTTCACCATCTGGCCGATCAGCACCTCGACCACGGCCGGGTCGTCGCCCAGCGCCGCCGCGGCGGCCTTCAGGCGGCCGATGTAGCCGTGGTGGTCCGCGCCGAGCATGTAGATGCACAGGTCGAAGCCGCGCGCCCGCTTGTCCTGGAGGTACGCGATGTCGCCCGCGATGTAGGCGGGGTCGCCGTCGCTCTTGATGACGACGCGGTCCTTGTCGTCGCCGTAGTCGCTGGACCGCAGCCACCAGGCGCCGTCCTCGAAGTACAGCGCCTCGGACTTCTTCAGCTCCTCGACGACCTTCGCGACCGCGCCGGAGCGGTGCAGCGAGTCCTCGTGGAAGAACACGTCGAAGTCGGTGCCGAAGTCGTGCAGGGCCTGCTTGATCTCGGCGAACATCAGCCCGACGCCGATCCGCCGGAACACCTCGGCGCTGTCCTCGGCGGACAGCGCGCTCGGCTCCTGCTTGATCACCTCGGCCGCGATGTCGGTGATGTACCCGCCCGCGTACCCGTCCTCGGGCGCGGGCTCGCCCTTGGCGGCGGCGATCAGCGACGACACGAACCGGTCGATCTGCGCGCCCGCGTCGTTGAAGTAGTACTCGCGGGTCACGTCACCGCCCCGCGCGGACAGCACCCGGCCCAGCGCGTCGCCGACCGCGGCCCAGCGCGCGCCACCGAGGTGGATCGGCCCGGTCGGGTTCGCCGACACGAACTCCAGGTTGATCTTCGCCTTGGCCAGTTCGTCGCCGGTGCCGTACGCGGCGCCGCCGGTCAGCACCTCGCGCAGGATCTCGCCCTGCGCGTCCGCGGCGAGCCTCAGGTTCAGGAATCCGGGTCCGGCGACCTCGACGGACGCGATGGCGGCCGTCCCGGTCAGCGCTTCGGCGAGCCATCCGGCCAGGTCACGGGAGGGAACACCGAGCTTCTTGCCGATCTGGAGGGCCAGGTTCGTCGCGTAGTCGCCGTGGTCGGGGTTGCGGGGTCGCTCGACGGCCACCGCGGACGGCAGTGTGCCGGGATCCAGGCCACGGCCGGACAGCACGTCCACGGCCGTCGCGCGGACCAGTTCAGCGAGCGCAGCGGGAGTCACCGCAGCAGTCTAGGGAAGCGTTCGCGCTGGTCTCGACCGGGTTAACGCGTCTCGGAGGGTGGGATGGCGGGGGCTCGCGCCGACAGGTGGCAACTGTTGACGAACACCCTGCGCCACCGACGGTTGACGGTGATCAGACACGGTGTCCCTACACTGGCCGGCGGCAGTCGTCCGGCGTCGTGCACGGATGACACGAGATCTGAGGCGGACATGGTCAGCGGCAAGAAGACTAAGGCCAACCGCGACAGCGTGCTCGCGGCACGCGCGTCCGTGGTGGCGAGCAAGCCCAAGCCCTGGGGCACCATCGCGGCGGTCGTCGCGGTCGTCGCACTCGCGGTAGGCGTGTTCGGGTACGCGTACACGAAGATCGACGCGCAGAACGCCAAGGCCGAGGCCCTGGCCCAGTGGACCCCGTCCGACACGAACAAGGACCCGTCGGACAAGATCGCGGGCGTCGTGAAGAAGCAGTACGAGGCCAGCAAGCACGTCACGGCCACCCAGCGCGTCGCCTACGACCAGAGCCCGCCGTTCGGCGGACCCCACGACGGCGTGTGGGCCGATTGCATGGGCACCGTCTACCCGACGGCCGTCCGCACCGAGAACATGGTCCACGGCTTGGAGCACGGCGCCGTGTGGGTCGCGTACAACCCGGACAAGGTCACCGGCGACGCCCTGGAGAAGCTGAAGTCCCGCGTCACCGGCCAGCCGTACACCCAGATGTCGCCCTACCCCGGTCTCGACAAGCCCATCTCCCTCCAGTCCTGGGGCCACCAGCTCAAGCTGGACAGCGCCGACGACGAGCGCATCGACCAGTTCATCCAGTCCCTGCGCCGCAACCCGAACACCTACCCCGAGGTCGGCGCGGCCTGCGACTCGTCCGGTTTCCCGGTCGACAGCCCCCCGCCGTTCGTCGCCGAGGCCCCCGGCCCCGACGCCATCCCGATGACCGGCGGCACCACGGTGACCTCGGAGGCCAACCAGCCCCCGCCCGCCGCCTCCGGCGACCCGTCGGCCCCGGCCACCCCGTCCGGCGCCGCGTCCTCCAGCACCCCTCCGAGCAGCTGATCCGATGATGGCCGACACCGAGCAGGACGCGGGCGCGACCGAGCACCTCCAGGACGACCGTCCGAGCGGCGGCCCCACCCTGGCGAGAACAGTGGTCATCACCGCTGCCGTGCTCGCCGTGCTCCTGCTCGGTGCCGCCATCGGCCTGCTGATCAAGCTGCCGGGCTCCTCGGACGCCTCCGTGCCACCGAGGGACTCGGTGGACGTGGGCTTCTCCACCGACATGGCGGCCCACCACCTCCAAGGCGTGCAGATGGCGAACATCGCGCGCGACCGCAGCACCACCCTGGAGATCAAGCAGCTCGCGTTCGACATCTCCAGCACGCAACTGGAGCAGATCGGCCGGATGAAGGGCTGGCTCCTCCTCTGGGGGATGCCGGAGCAGTCCGTGGACGGCACCCACATGGCGTGGATGGAGTCCTCGGAACACTCCCACTCCTCCACCGGAGCGGGCGTAGGCGCGGCCGTGATGCCGGGAATGGCCTCCTCGGAGGAGATCTCGAAGTTGCGGACGTTGAGCGGGGTCGAATTCGACACCTACTTCCTGCAGCTGATGCTGCGACACCACATCGGCGGCGCGCCGATGGCGGAATACGCGGCGGACCACGCGGGACAGAGCGCAGTGCGCCTGCTGGCGGACAACATGCTGAAGTCGCAGAACAGCGAAGTCGACTACATGAAGCAACTACTCGCCCAACGCGGAGCCACACCCCTCCCGCAGAACTGACCGCAGAACCGACCGCCAGGCCGCACGGTTCCAGGCTGGACGGTTCGAAGGCAGGACTGCTTGAGAGCAGGCCGGTTCGCGGACTCGCCGGTTCGCAGACTCGCCGGTTCGCAGACTCGCCGGTTCGCGGGCTTGGACCGCTCGAGGCTCGGGCGCGCCAAAGGACGAGCGGCCTGAGGCTTGGGTGCCCCAAGGCCCACGCGGTCTGAGACTCGGGTGCTCCCAGACCCAGGTGGGCCGAGGCTCAGGCGGTGTCCGACCGGGCGACTTGCCCTTCGAACGGCTGCTGGTGGCAGGGTTCGCCGGCGCGGCACGGCTGAGCGGTGAGTTCGCCCGGCCGGCATCACCGCATCGCGTTGCGGCGCAAGCACTTCGTCGTGAGACTTCGGCTTTCGAGCCCGCTCAGCGACCACCCGCCGTCAAGCAGCCCACATGGGCACCGCCTCCCCCGTCGCCAACGCCGACGCCCGCATCACCTGCACCCGGTACGGTCTCAACCGCAGCGCCGCGAAGTCGCCCGCGCCCACCCCTCCTGGCCACACCGTCAGCGGGTCGTACCCCTCGCTCAACGCCGCCCACGCCTCTCCCAACTCCTCCTCCGGCACCCACGTCGCCACGCAGTCCAGGAACGCCGTGTCATGATCCGGCGACCAGTAAGCGCAGGTCAGCGACGACTGACCAGCCAGGTGGGCCACCTTCACCGGCGTCCGCCGCGTCCCCACCACCCCGGTCATCGACGTGAAGTCCCACACCGGGTGCATCACGCGAGACCGAGGCCTTCCCGCCCGGTCGACCGTGCTCACCACACTCCACACGATGCGCCCGACCACCTCCTCCAGGTCGGCCGCCAACTCCGCCAGTTCCACTCGCCGCGTCGATACCATCACAACTCCTCAACCTAGGTTGCGCAACTGCGGTTGAGCATTGCACGATTCGGCCGTGGACGCCACTCCTTTGCGCGAAGACCTGTCCCTCCTGTTCACCGCCCTCACGGCGTGGTCCCAAGGCGAGGTCGTGAGGCAGCTCGCTGCAGACGGGTTCGACGACCTGCGCGTGTCCCACGGGTACGTGTTCCAGCACCTCCAGAACGGCCCGGTGACCGTCCGCGACCTGGCCGAGAAGATGGGCGTCACGGCGCAGGCCGTGTCGAAGTCCACCGGCGAGCTGGAGCGGATGGGCTACGTCGCCCGAACGCCGGGGGCCGACCTCCGCATCCGCCTGATCGAGTTGACCGAGGCGGGCCGCGAGGCCGTCCTGTCGGCCCGGCTGGCGCGCGCCGAGGTGAACGCCCGCATGCGGCTCGCCCTCGGCGAGGACGCCGAGGCGTTCGACAAAGCCCTGCGCACGCTGGCCGAGAGCACCGGCGCGCTGGAGGAACTCGCGAAGCGCCGACTGCGCCTGATCGGCTGATCGGTCGGGGCTACCCACCGGTAGTACCGTCGGGGTTCACCTTCGGCTCCTGGGAGGTCAGCGATGACCGCAGTGGACCCCGAGAAAGCGGACACCGAGAAGAACGACGTCGACGAACGGCAGGCCAGGAAGGTCGCTGAGCAGGCGCGGGAGACGGGATGGCGTCGGCCGAGCTTCGGCAAGGAGCTGTTCCTCGGCCACCTCCGGCTCGACCTGATCCACCCGCACCCGAGCGGCGACGCGGGCGGCAAGGCCGTCGGCGAGGAGTTCCTCAAACGCCTCAAGGACTTCTGCGAACGCGAGGTCGACGGGGCGCTGATCGAGCGCGAGGCCCGGATACCCGACGAGGTGTACGCCGGGTTGAAGCGGCTCGGGGCGTTCGGGATGAAGATCAAACCCGAGTACGGCGGCATCGGCCTGTCGCAGGTCTACTACAACAAGGCGTTGATGCTGGCCGGGTCCGTGAGCCCGGCGATCGGCGCGCTGCTGTCCGCGCACCAGTCCATCGGCGTGCCGCAGCCGTTGGCGATGTTCGGCACGGACGAGCAGAAGCGCGAGTTCCTGCCGCGCTGCGCGAAGGGCGCGATCAGCGCGTTCCTGTTGACGGAGCCCGATGTCGGCAGCGACCCGGCCCGCCTGGGCACGACGGCGACACCCAC
Source organism: Umezawaea sp. NPDC059074 (assembly GCF_042738955.1). NCBI lineage: Bacteria > Bacillati > Actinomycetota > Actinomycetes > Pseudonocardiales > Pseudonocardiaceae > Umezawaea > Umezawaea sp. NPDC059074. Next base: position 78,191 of record NZ_JBHYHC010000025.1, on the reverse strand, counting down.
GCCGGACGGCGAGGCGTACCTGCTCGACGGCGTGAAGTTGTGGACCACCAACGGGGTCGTGGCCGAACTGCTGGTCGTGATGGCCGCCGTCCCCGACAAGGGGATCAGCGCGTTCGTCGTCGAGGCCGACTCCCCCGGCATCACCGTGGAGAACCGGAACGCCTTCATGGGCTTGCGGGGCCTGGAGAACGGCGTCACGCGGTTCCACCAGGTCCGGGTGCCCGCGGCGAACCGGATCGGCAAGGAGGGCGCGGGCCTCAAGATCGCGCTCACCACGTTGAACACCGGCCGCCTCTCGCTGCCCGCGTTGTGCGCGGGCGCGGCGAAGTGGTCGGTCAAGATCGCCCGCGAGTGGTCGTCGGAACGGGTGCAGTGGGGCCTGCCGGTCGGCAAGCACGAGGCCGTGGGCGGCAAGGTCGCGTTCATCGCGGCCACGGCGTACGCGCTGGAGGCCGTGGTGGACCTGGCCAGCGAACTGGCCGACGCGGGCGCGAACGACATCCGCATCGAGGCCGCGCTGGCGAAGCTGTACGGCTCGGAGATGGCGTGGCTGGTGGCGGACGAGCTGGTGCAGATCCGCGGCGGCCGCGGCTACGAGACCGCCGAGTCGATGGCCGCCCGCGGCGAGCGCGGGATCCCGGCCGAGCAGATGCTGCGGGACCTGCGGATCAACCGGATCTTCGAGGGCTCGACGGAGATCATGCACCTGATCATCGCCCGCGAGGCCGTGGACGCCCACCTCGCGGTGGCGGGCGACATCATCGACCCCGAGGCGGACCGGGGCCGCAAGGCCAAGGCAGCGGCGAAGGCGGGCGGGTTCTACGCCAAGTGGCTGCCCACGCTGGTCGTCGGCAAGGGACAGGTGCCCGGTGCGTTCTCCGACTTCGGTCCACTCGCGACGCACCTGCGGTTCGTCGAGCGGTCCAGCCGGAAGCTGGCGCGGCAGACGTTCTACGCGATGTCCCGCTGGCAGGGGCGGATGGAGCGCAAGCAGCGGTTCCTCGGCCGGGTCGTGGACATCGGGGCCGAGCTGTTCGCCATCAGCGCCACGTGCGTGCGGGCGAACGCCGACGGCGGCAACGCGGCGGAGCTGGCGGACGCGTTCGCCCGGCAGGCGCGGGTGCGGGTCGACGAGCTGTTCGCGCGGCTGTGGACCAACACCGACGACTCGGACGTGGCGCTGACCAGGAAGGTCATGGCGGGCGAGTTCACCTGGCTCGAGGACGGGGTGCTGGACCCCTCGGCCCCCGGCGCGTGGATCGCCGACTCGAAGCACCGCGAGTCGACCGCGGAGGACGTGCACCGGACGACACCGGGAGCGTGACCGTTACACGGGACAGGCGGTTTGGCGCGGCGCCTGTCCCGTGCGGCCGAAAGGGGCTACGTCCCCCGCATCCCCTCGCGACTCCCCGGTGCAACGGAACCCTCCAGGAGGAGGTTCCGGTAACGCTAAGCCACTTCGGACAGGGTGCGTCTAGAACAATCGGGTGAAACAACAAGATGAGCGCCGCTCGACTACTCTCAGAGAGTAATTTCCTCGCGCTGCTCGAACACCAGTTCCCGCGCTGCGGTCAGCCCCACGGCGAGCGCCCCGCTGAGCACCGCGCCGTCGCCCAGCTCACCGGCGACGATCCTCGGCACGAGCGGCGTCGTGCGGCGCAGCGCCCGGTCCATCGGCTCCTGGAGCAGCTCGATGTTCGTCCCGACGCCGCCGCTGAGCACCACCAGCTCCGGATCCAGCACCGCGCTCACGGACGCCACGAGGTACGCCAGCCGCTCGGCCTCATCGTGCACGACCTCCAACGCTCGGGCGTCACCACCCTTGGCCAGCACGAACACGTCCCGCGCGCTGCGGACCTGGCTCAGCCCCAACGCCTTCGCCCGGTCCACGACGGAGTGCGCGGCCGCGGAGCCCTCGAACTGCCCGCGCACGGCCGGGTCCTCCTTGGAGTCCGCGTACGGCAGGTAGCCGACCTCGCCCGCCGCGCCGTGCGCGCCGCGGAACAGCTGGCCGTCGATGACGATGCCCATGCCGATCCCCGTGCCGATGGTGATCGTGACGAACACGCCGACGTCCTTGGCGACGCCGTACTCCCGTTCGCCGACCGCGGCGAGGTTCGCGTCGTTCTCCACGACCAGGCCGGGGCCGAGCACCGCCTCCAGCTCGTCGAGCAGGCCCTTGCGCTCCCAGCCCGGCAGGTTCGGCGCGTGGTGCATGGCCCGACCCCTCGGGTCCGGCACGCCGGGGCTGCCGACGACCTTGGTGATCACGTCGTCCAGCGAGAGGCCCGCGTCGGTCACCGTGCGTTCGGCCAGCTCACGGACCTTGCGCACCAGCGCGTCCGCCGACCGGCACCGGTTCCGCTCGTCGACCCGCGCGATGACGGACCCGGCGAGGTCGGCGACGGCCGCGCGGATGCGCAGCCTGCCGATGTCCATGCCGAGCACGTGCGCGGCGGCCGGGTTCGGCTCGTAGACCATGGCCGACCGGCCCGGTCCCGCCGTGGTCCGGCCGACGGGTCTGACCAGTCCGTGCCGCTCCAGGTCGAGCAGCGCCTGCCCGACGGTCGGCTTGGACAGGCCGGTTTCCTTGGCGATCTGGGGCCTCGTCGACGGCCCCTCGAGGCGGAGTCGGTCGAGCACCGCACGCTGGTTGAGCGCCCGCATTCCCGCCGGGGTACCCACCTGTGGCGCTTTCCGCACGTTCAACTCTTCCTCCGTCACGACAATGGTGGCGATTCTAGTTGCGCGACAGCTCGGCGACCGGGACGCCACACCCAGCCCGGTTCAGGCAGTTGGAGCAGCGGGCAGACAGGTCAGCGGACAAATTGGTCCAGCGATCTTGACAACGATGTCAAGCAGCGGTTGTGCTGTCGCGCGGGTCGAGCATCGAGTCAACCGGAAGGCGTGCGCAATGGGGCACATGCGGGGGAAAAGAACCCGTTTGGCGCTGATCGGCGTCACTGTCACAGCAGTGGTGATGGGTAGCGTGGGAGGCTGGTCGCCAGCATCCGCCGCACCGGAAGAGCCAGTCGTGAGCGCAGACGTCTTCGCGTCGTCCTTCGAAGAGGGACAACCGCAACCCACCTGGGCGAGTTCGGTGGAAACCGATGCTCAGGGCAACCCCAAGGCGTCGGGCGTCAACGGCTCGGACACCGTGAGCATTCCCGGCAACGTGACGGACAAGATCGTCGACGTTCAGGCGAACTCGGAGAACACCGAGGGCGGCGAACTGAGGGAAAACCTGGTCGACGGGAACGTCAACTCGAAGTGGTTGACGTTTACCAGCACCGGCTGGGCTCAATTCCGCTTTTCGGAACCCACGACGGTGAAGCGCTACGCGCTGTCCTCCGCGAACGACGCCGCCGAGCGCGACCCGAAGAACTGGACGCTCCAGGGTTCGGCCAACGGGCAGGACTGGACGACAATTGACACCCGTTCGGGCGAGGTTTTTCCCGAGCGCTTCCAAACCAAGCCGTACGAGACGCCGAACACGACCGCGTACACGTACTACAAACTCGACATCACGGCCAACGCCGGTGGCGTGAACCTGATCCAGCTGGCCGAGATCCAGTTCTCGGACGGCTCGACCACCCCCGCGCCGGAGAACATGCGGACCGTCGTCGGCAAGGGCGCCAGCGGTGGCTACAACGCCAAGGCGAACGTCGGCTACACCGGCGTGAAGGCGTTGCGCTACCAGGGCACGCACTTCGCGACGGGTCGCGGTTACTCCTACAACAAGGTGTTCGACGTCAACGTGCCCGTCACGAAGACGACCGAGCTGTCGTACATGATCTTCCCCAACTTCATGGACGACGACCTGAACTACCCGAGCACGTTCGCCGCGGTGGACCTCGCGTTCTCCGACGGCACGTACCTCAGCGACCTCGGCGCGCGCGACCAGCACGGGTTCGAGCTGTCGCCGAAGGGCCAGGGCGCGTCGAAGGCGCTGTACACCAACCAGTGGAACCGGCTCGCGTCGGTGATCGGCTCGGTCGCCGAGGGCAAGACGGTCAAGCGGATCCTGGTCGCCTACGACAACCCCAAGGGCCCGGCCAGCTTCGACGGCTGGTTCGACGACATCGCCATCAAGACCGCACCGTCCACTCCGGACTACAAGAACCCGTCGGACTACGTGCTCACGACCCGTGGCACGAACTCCACCGGTAGTTTCTCGCGGGGCAACAACTTCCCGGCCACCGCGGTGCCGCACGGCTTCAACTTCTGGACCCCGATGACGAACGCGGGCTCCATCAGCTGGTTGTACGACTACGCGAAGAACAACAACCGCGACAACCTGCCGACGTTGCAGGCGTTCACCGCGAGCCACGAGCCGAGCCCGTGGATGGGCGACCGGCAGACGTTCCAGGTGATGCCGTCGATCGGCACGCCGACCGCGGACCGCGCGGTGCGCGCCCTGCCGTTCAAGCACGAGAACGAGACCGCGCAGGCGCACTACTACAGCGTGAAGTTCGAGAACGGGATGCGCACGGAGATCGCGCCGACCGACCACGCCGCGGTGTTCAAGTTCGGCTTCACCGAGGCCAGCTCGAACCTGGTGTTCGACAACGTCAACAACAGCGGCGGCCTCACCCTGGACGCGGCGAACGGCGTCGTGTCCGGCTACTCGGACGTCAAGAGCGGCCTGTCCGTCGGCGCGACCCGGATGTTCGTCTACGGCACGGTCGACCAGCCGGTGAAGTCCAGCGGCAAGCTGACCGGCCAGGGCCGCGACAACGTGGCGGGCTACTTCCAGTTCGACACCAGCGCGCAGAAGACCGTGCAGCTCAAGATCGCGACCTCGCTGCTCAGCGTGGACCAGGCGAAGAAGAACCTGGAGCTGGAGATCGCGCCGTCGGACACGTTCGACTCCGTGAAGCAGCGCGCGCAGTCCGCGTGGGACAAGCAGCTCGGGATCATCGAGGTCGAAGGCGCGTCGCAGGACCAGCTGACCACGCTGTACTCCAGCCTGTACCGGCTGTACCTCTACCCGAACTCGGGCTTCGAGAACACCGGCTCGAACGCGGCGCCGGTCTACAAGTACGCCAGCCCCGTGACCGCGGGGTCCGGTGTCGGCACGCCGACCCAGACCGGCGCGAAGGTCGTGGACGGCAAGGTCTACGTCAACAACGGCTTCTGGGACACCTACCGCACGACGTGGCCCGCCTACAGCCTCTTCACGCCCTCGCAGGCCGGTGAGATGGCCGACGGGTTCGTGCAGCAGTACCGCGACGGCGGCTGGGTGTCGCGCTGGTCCTCCCCCGGCTACGCGAACCTGATGACGGGCACCAGCTCCGACGTCGCCTTCGCGGACGCGTTCGTCAAGGGAGTCCCCGGTTTCGACTCGCTGTCGGCGTACGACGCGGCGGTGAAGAACGCCACCGTGACGCCGCCGAGCGACGCGGTCGGCCGCCACGGCCTGGACACGTCGATCTTCCTCGGCTACACGCCGACGACGACGAACGAGGGCATGTCCTGGGCGATCGAGGGCTACGTCAACGACTACGGCATCGCGAACATGTCGAAGTCCTTGTACGACAAGGCAGCCGCGAACGACCCGCGCAAGCAGGAGTACCTCGAGAACTACGAGTACTTCACCAACCGCGCGCAGAACTACGTCAACATGTTCGACCCCGCCACGGGCTTCTTCCAGGGCCGCAAGCCCGACGGCACGCGCCGGGTGCCCGCCGCGGACTTCAACCCGCAGGAGTGGGGCTACGACTACACCGAGACCGACGCGTGGAACATGGCGTTCTCGGTGCCGCACGACGGCCAGGGCCTGGCGAACCTCTACGGCGGGCGCGACGGCCTGGCGAAGAAGCTCGACACGTTCTTCGCCACGCCGGAGACGGCCAAGTTCCCCGGTTCCTACGGCGGTGTCATCCACGAGATGACCGAGGCACGGGACGTCCGGATGGGGCAGCTCGGCCACAGCAACCAGGTCTCGCACCACATCAGCTACATGTACGACTACGCGGGCCAGCCGTGGAAGACGCAGGAGAAGGTCCGCGAGATCACGTCGCGGCTCTACCTCGGCAGCGAGATCGGCCAGGGCTACGCGGGTGACGAGGACAACGGCGAGCAGTCGGCGTGGTTCCTGTTCAGCGCACTGGGCTTCTACCCGTTGCAGATGGGCAACTCGACGTACGCGGTCGGGTCGCCGCTGTTCACCAAGGCGACGCTGAAGCTGGAGAACGGCAAGAAGCTCGTGGTGAACGCGCCGAAGAACAGCGCGAAGAACATCTACGTGCAGAACCTGAAGGTCAACGGCAAGGTCTACGACAAGAGCTACCTCAACCACGACGTGCTCGCGGCGGGGGCGACCCTGGACTTCGACATGGGCCCCAATCCGTCGAAGTGGGCGACCGGCGCGGACTCCGTTCCGCCGTCGATCACCAAGGGCACCGAGGTCGCGAAGCCGTTGCGGGACATCAGCACCACCGGCAAGTTCACCGGTCCGGCGGCCGTGGTCGACAACACCTCGGGCACGCAGGCCGCGGTCGACGCGCTCCAGGTCGACCTGCCGAACACCAAGGAGAAGGCCGAGTTCTACACGCTGACGTCGGCGAAGACCGCGGCGGACGCGAAGAACTGGGTCCTCAAGGGCTCGCTCGACGGCAAGACGTGGACGACGGCGGACGAGCGCAAGGACCAGAAGTTCACCTGGCGCCAGCAGACCCGCGCGTTCAAGATCGCCAAGCCGGGCTTCTACCGGTACTACCGCTTGGAGATCGCGGGCGGCGCCACGCTGTCGGAGTTCGAACTGCTGGCCAAGCCGCCGGTGACGGCCACCAGGACCATCACCGACCCGGTCAGCGGGCCGCTCACGGTGGGCTCCGGCGTCACGGTGGTCGACGGCGCGACGATCAGCGGACCGATCACCGTCAACGCGGGCGCGTCGCTGTACGTGTTCGGCGGCAAGGTGAACGGGCCGATCGCGGCGAACGGCGCGGGCTCCGTGGTGCTCGTCGACACCCAGATCGGCGGGCCGGTCAGCGTGACCGGCGCGACGGTCGGGGTGAACATCGAGAACACCAAGATCGGCGGACCGCTCAGCGTCGTGAACAACAAGGCGCCGGTGGTCGTGGCGGCCAACGCGGTCGGCGGGCCGATGACCGGGAGCGGCAACAGCCCCGACCCGGTGAACAACGGCCTGGCCAACACCGTGCAAGGTCCCAAGGCGGGGCAACTCGCCGCGCTGTAAGGGGTTTTGAAAGGGGGGCCTTCCGCGTTCGGAAGGCCCCCCTTTGCTCTACCAGGACATTTCGCGGCAGCGTTGCGCCGAGTCGCCGGGCTCGACCTGGAGCGTGGCGTGCTCGATGTGGTACCGCTCGGCCAGCAGCGCCTGCGCGGTCCGCAGCACCTCGGCCGGGTCGACGTCGCACTCGATGGTCAGGTGCGCCGACGCCACCTCCATGCCGGAGGTCAACGTCCACACGTGCAGGTCGTGCGCCTCGGTCACACCGGGCAGCTTCGCCAGGTCCGCCTGCACGGCGGAGACGTCGAGGCCCTCGGGGGCGTGCTGGAAGAGGATGTGCAGCGCGTGGCGGGCCAGCTTCCACGTCCGCGGCAGCACCCAGACGCCGATCGCGACACCCATGACGGGGTCGGCGTAGCGCCAGCCGAAGACGAGCGTCACCAGGCCGCTCAGCAGCACGCCGACCGAGCCGATCAGGTCCGCGAGCACCTCCAGGTACGCGCCCCGGACGTTGATGCTCTCCTTGGCGCCCTCGCGCAGCATGAGGAACGAGACGACGTTCGCCAGCAGGCCGAGCAGCGCGGCGAGGATCACCGGCAGGCCGGGCACCGACGGCGGGTTCCCGAAGCGGCCGACCGCCTCGTAGACCACGTACCCGGCGACGCCGAACAGCAGCACCGCGTTCGCCAGCGCCGCCAGCACCTCCGCGCGGTACATGCCGAACGTCTGGTTGCGGCCTGTCGACGACCGGCGGGCGACCATGATCGCGGCCAGCGCCATGCCGACCCCGAGCACGTCCGTGAGCATGTGCGCGGCGTCGGAGATCAGCGCCAGCGACGACGTCGCCCACCCGACGACGAACTCGACCGCCATGAAGACCGCGCCGATGCCGAACGCGATCCACAGCTTCCCGATGTGCCTGCCCGACGCGCTCGCCGCCTCGGCAGGCGACACGCCGTGCCCATGCCCGTGACCCATGCGAGCAACATATAGAGACATGCGCATGTGTGCAATGTGACCGACTACTGACGCCAGGTAGGCCCCGCCAGCCGTCCCACGATCCGGACCGCCTTCGGCGACAGGCGACTCCCGAACCACGCCAACTGCGACTCCGGGGTCACCGGCACCACCAGCCGATTCTGCCGAACCGCCCGCACCACCGCCGTGGCAACCCGCTCCGGCCCGTACCCCCGTAGACGATAAGTCCTGGTCACCGCCTCGCGCTTCGCCCGTTCGGTGGGCTCGTCGACGCCCGCGAACGTGGCGCTGCGGGTGATGTCGGTGTGCACCACGCCGGGGCACACGGCCGTGACGCCGATCCCGTGCGGCGCGAGTTCCTCGGCGAGGCACTCCGCGAGCATGAGCACGGCGGCCTTCGTCGTCGAGTACGCGGGCAACGCCGCCGTGGGGAAGTACGACGCCATGGAGGCGGTGATCACGACGTGCCCACCCTCACCCCGCCGCACGAGCAGCGGCACGAACGCCCGCAAGGTGTGCACGACACCCCACAGGTTCACGTCCACCACCCGCCGCCAGTCCTCCTCGGACGTGTCCAGGAAGCCCCCGGCGACCACCACACCGGCGTTCGCCATCACCACGTCCGGCACCCCGTGCACGGCCTCGATCCGCTCCGCCAGCGCGTGCGTGGCAGCCCCGTCGGCCACGTCCAGCTCGTACGAGTGCCCCCGCACCTCCCGCGCCGTCCGCGCACCCGAAGCGGCGTCCACGTCCACCGCCACCACCTCGGCCCCGTCCACCGCGAACGCCAACGCCGAGGCCCGCCCGATCCCACTACCGGCCCCGGTGATCACCACCAGCTCACGCCGAGAGGGCACCCCGTCCACGAAGTCCGCGATCATCCGCGCGACGGCGACCGGATGCGTCCGCGGCGCCCAGTGCGACGCGTACAACGACCGACGACTCACCCTCTCGGTCCAAGGCTCCGCCGCGTCCAGGTGCGCAGCTTTCACATACGGATCGCGCTTCAACACCACCTGCAACACCGGCACCACGACCTTCCGCGGCGCGGGCGCACTCCCCACGTTCGCCCGGTACAAACCGAGCCCGTTGACCAGCTCCCGGTGCTGCGCCTGCAACCGCTCCCGCACCGCCCTGATCCGCCACACCAGCTCAGGCACCACAGGCACCTTGAACCCCGCGATGTACCACGAGTGGCGGAGCAGGTTCAGCACCTTGACCGGATGCCACCGATTCCGCCGCACCCAATCCGCCACGTGCCCCAACGAGGGCCCGGAGATCGACGTGAACGACAAGAACAGCTCGGGATGCGAAGCAACCGCCTCCCACCCCTGCGTAGACCCCCAGTCATGCCCAACGAGGTGCACCTTCCGCCCAGGCACCACAGCCCTCACGACAGCGACCAGGTCCTCAACCAACCGCTCAACCCGATACCCACTCACCCGAGAGGGCCGCCCAGACCCCCCAGCCCCACGCGTGTCGTACCGAACAACGTGAAACCGCCCAACCAACTCCCCCACCACCCCACCCCACACGGCAGAGGTGTCCGGGAACCCGTGCACCAACACCACCGTCGGCAAGGCAGGATCCCCATCCTCCAAAACCCGAAGCCGCAGGTCACCGACCACAACCGAACGCTCCCGACACGACTCCATGCCACCTGAGGGTAGGGGGTGAAACACCCGCCCAACAGTGCGCTAGGATCATTCCAACAGCTACGGCCCCCGTAGCTCAGGGGATAGAGCACCGCCCTCCGGAGGCGGGAGCGCAGGTTCGAATCCTGCCGGGGGCACCACAGATGTACTTGAAGCGCCGACCACGGTCGGCGCTTTTCTGTCGTTCGTGACCAGACCACCGAGCTGTTTCAAGATGGTCAGGTCAGCGATAACACCGCCGGTCGCGATTGACCTCCCGGATGCCGTGTCCGGTGTAGCGCCGAGCAGTGACGACGACTGCAGCACCGAGATCTGCGCATTCACGAGGAGTAACACACCACCGGTCAGAACCGACAGTGCTTCACAAAGGCGACAGGAACAACCTCATGTAGAAAGGTCTGCTGGCACTGCCGCACGAGACCTGGGGGACGACAATTCACGCGGAAGACGACTCGGCCTACGACATCGCACCTCCGGAACCAGCCGGTATGGTGGCGTCTCTTCGCTCTTTGGGCTACACATTGCCTTCTGCGGTGGCCGACCTGATCGACAACAGCATCGCGGCGACCGCGCAGAAGATCGAAGTCATCTTCACCTGGGACGGGGCGAACTCCTGGATCGCGGTGTGCGACGACGGCACCGGCATGTCCGAGTCCGAGTTGCTCCGGGGGCTGACCGTCGCAGCAGGGGGGACGTCGACGAATCGCTCGACGACCGACCTCGGGCGGTTCGGCCTGGGACTCAAGTCCGCGTCGTTCTCGCAAGCCGACCAGCTCACCGTCTCGACCACACCCGGAGATGGCAACTGGTACACCAAGACGTGGGACTTGGACGTCATCCACAAGGTGGGCGAGTGGCGACTGCTGCACGGCACGGACGACGACACCGCCGAGGTGCTGGAACGCCTCAAGGAAACGCGGTCGAACGGCACCATCGTCGTTTGGAGGAGGTTGCGCGGCTACAACCTCCTCAAGATCAGCGACAAGGAGGACAAGCGCAAGCAGAAGCAGTTCTACAGCGAGACGTACCGCGTCAGCGAGCACTTGGGCATGGTGTTCTCGCGCTTCCTCATCGGCTCCAAGCGGCGGACCCTGCAGGTCAACGGCGATGAAGTAGAGCCCTGGGATCCGTTCATGAAGCACCACTCGGCGGTTCGGAGCATCCCCGTCGAGTCGTTCGTCAACGGCAGTACCAAAGCAACGGTGGAGGGGTTCATCCTGCCGGGGAAACACAGGCTCTCCGACAGGGAGTACGACAAGGGAGGCGGCCCGGACGGCTGGCTGAACCGCCAAGGCTTCTACGTGTACCGGCGGAAGCGCCTGATCTTGGCAGGCGGCTGGCTCGGATACCGGGGTATGCGCCGGGAGGAGAAGTTCAACCTCGCCCGCATCGCAGTGGACATCGATGCGGAAACGGATGTCGAGTGGGCGGTCGACGTCCGGAAATCGACTGTCACACCCCCGATCGCGCTCCGCTCGGACTTGGAGCGGATCGCGCTGCGAGCCCGAGAGCAAGCGTCCGAGGTGCTTCGCCACCGCGGGCGAACGGTGGGCCGCGGCCAGAGCGATCCGTTCCAGTACATCTGGAAGATCGGCAGGGACAACGAGAAGGTTTCCTGCCAGATCAACCGCGAACACCCGTTGGTCGAGTCGGCCTTGCAGTCGGCGAGCAACAAAAGGGCGTTTCACGCCCTGCTGCGGTTCCTCGAGGAGACGTTCCCGGTGAGTGCACTGCGGATCGCACACGAAGTGGACTCCAGCGACGACCACGAGCCCTTCGGTGGCCACCCCACAGCGAACGACGAGATGGCCGGCGTCGCAGAACTCATCTACCAAGCGCTGGTCACAAGTGGATATTCGCCCCAAGGCGCCAAGAACAAGATCAACACCATGTACCCGTTCGACCAAACCACCGGCTTCTGGTCCTCGTGATGACATCGAGCCAGACCGCACCGACGCAATAGGGAGAAGCCGTGGAGAACGACGAGGTCGACACCCTTGAGCTCGCCAAGCGCATCGTTCTCACGATGCTGGCGCCGGTCGTCATGGATGACCGGCAACCGACCGCGTCCGAGGTGACGAACGCCGCCAACCTGGTTGCCGGGATGCTGCTGGGCCAAGGCCAACAAGTCGACCCGACGCAGTTGGCCAAGGCCGTCGAAGCGGACACGGCCGTGTTCCAAGAGGTGTCGGTGGGCTTGAGCAACGACGCCGAGCACGAACCCTGGATCTCCCAGGCGAGAGCAGAGCGCAGCTGGGACTTCTGGGAGCGCTACCGCCGGTACACGGAGGACGTCATCGACCTCCCGCGCCGGGTGGTGCGGCGCTTGGACCGAACGACCGACGAGATCTTGGGGCAGATCGAAGACCCCAGGCGGCCAGGACAGTGGCGGCGAGCAGGACTGGTCATTGGCCAAGTGCAGTCGGGCAAGACGGGGCAGTACATCGGATTGGCAGCGAAGGCCGTTGACGCGGGATACGGCCTCATCGTCATCCTGGCCGGCATCCACAACGACCTGCGGAGCCAAACGCAGCTCCGAGTCGACGAGGGCTTGCTCGGTTTCGACACGCAGTACCAGCGCAGGATGAAGGAAGCTGGTACAAAAGCCCGCTTTATCGGCGTCGGCCGCTTGGAGCGATCCAAACGCTTGGACATCGCCTCGCCGACGAACAGCTCGGAAACAGGTGACTTCGGCAAGAAGTCCGCGGAAACCGTCAACTTCCCGCTCGGAAAGTTCCCGGTTGTACTTGTGGTTAAGAAGCACTGGAAGATCTTGGAGTACGTCAAGACCTGGGTCGGCGAGTTCAGCGGGGTCGAGACCGGTTCCGGGGAGAAGCGCGTTCCCAATGTTCCCCTGCTGGTGATCGACGATGAAGCCGACAACGCCTCGATCAACACCGAACAAGATCCGGAAGCGGATCCGACGCGGACGAACGGGGCGATCCGCTCGTTGATGAACACCTTCCACAAGGCAGCCTACATCGGCTACACGGCAACACCGTACGCGAACATCTACATCGACCCCACGACCAGCCACAGCGACTTCGGAGCAGACCTTTTTCCCGAGAGCTTCATCCGAACCCTACCCTCCCCTTCGAACTACTTCGGCCCTGAACGGGTGTTCGGGCTGCAGAACGAAAACAAAGAAGACTGGGAAGTCGATCCCCTCCCCGTGGTGCGACACGTATTCGACTCCGACCAATGGGCACCACCTAAACACAAATCGAGTTTCCGACCGGTCGAACCACTACCGGGCTCGTTGCAGCGAGCAATCGAATCATTCGTGCTCTCGTGCGCCGCACGGCGGTTTCGAGGCCAGAGCAAGGTGCACAACTCGATGCTCATCCACGTCACCCGCTTCACAGATGTGCAAGAGGTGGTGCGAGATCAGGTCGAGGACTTCGTGAGCCTCTTGGCGGACAACCTCGGCGACCGCTACGGGAAGAGCGCGGACGCGATGGAGCAGTTGAACAGGCTATGGAAAGAAGACTTCGTCCCCACGACGAACTTCTTCAGCGACAGCGAGGCGCCGCGCATCACCTGGGAACAGGTCAAAGAGCATATCCTTCCATCCATCCGGAAGATCGAAGTCAAGACGATCAACGGAACGTCCCGCGATGTCCTCGACTACTACGACAACCGCAAGACCGGACTTTCCGTGATCGCAGTAGGAGGCCAAAAGCTTTCACGAGGACTGACCTTGGAAGGACTAACGGTCAGCTACTACCTACGCACTTCCAGCACGTACGACACCCTGCTGCAAATGGGCCGATGGTTCGGCTACCGACCGAAGCACGAAGATCTATGCCGCCTGTACACGAGCCCGGAACTGCAAGCAGCCTACGTCGAGGTCACCTCCGCCACCGACGAGCTTCGGAAAGAAATCGAGGAGATGGCCGCCCTCGGATTGACCCCGAAGGAATTTGGACTCAAGGTGAGGACTTCATCACTGGGCTTGGCCATCACCGCACCGAACAAAATGCGCAGTGGCACCCGCGTGAGGATAAGCTATTCTGGAGAAGGCCCTGAAACGACCGTTTTCGACCTTTCACCAAAGGTCCTGCTGAACAACTTCGAGGCTTTGACAAGATTCGCCGAGAGGCTCGATTCAACATCGGTTCGAGACACAACTAAAAAACGCGCAGGAGTGGTGTGGAAGGGCGCTAAACCCGCCGAAATTACTCGCTTTCTCAATGACTACATCACCGCGAACGCGGCATTCCGAGTCCGCCCCGGTTACATCGCCAAATACATCGAGAGGTGTGCAGAAGTTGGCGAACTCCAGTCTTGGACCGTGTACCTCGTAGGCAAAACCAACCCCGCGAACGAAGATGTCATCGCGAACCAGAAAATCGGCCGAGTAACCCGGAATAAACGTGGCGACGACAAGATCTGCATCTTGCGACGTGTAGTGAGCCCCGCTGACGAGCAAACCGGACTCTATGACCACCAGATCAAGGCTGCGCAGAATCAAGCCGCAGAAGAGGCAAAGAAGAACGGGAAGAAAAAACTTCCTTCCCGGCCTCCTGGCGTTTATCTCCGCAAACAGCGAAAGGCCAGCGAGGCACTTCTGCTCATCTACCTGGTGGACCACACGAAGGAGAATGGCGCATACACTTCAGAACCCATCATCGGGTTCCAGGTCAGTTTCCCCGAGTCTGACGTCTTTGAGCAAACCGAGTACGTGGTCAACTCAATTTGGCGCGGCGAAGACACCGAGGCTGGATACGGTGACGTGGACGGCGAGGACGACCTGTGATCGTCGACGAGAACATGTGGCGAGAGCTGGAACTACCACAACCGGGGCAGGGAAGGTCGGTCCTGAGACTGCACCCCGACTCACCGGTCGACGTCTTCCTGGCGGTCGCCCACCCCGGCTTGCGCCGAATGCTCATCATCCGTTGTGAAGCGCGAGCTCTCGACGGGACCGGTGGAAAAGTCGCCGGGCTGGCGCGCACCGAAGGTATCGGCCTGACTCTCATGTCAGTCACCAACAAGCTTTACGAACTGCAGATTGCGCTCACGGATCCCTCGCTCCGCGAGGTGTTCAGTCCGCTGGTGGCAGATGTCGCAAGCGTCGTCGGTGGAGCGAGTTCAGCCAGCGCCGCCATTTCTGCCGTCATCAAGAGGTTCGAGAACTGGCAGGCACTCATGCGCTCGATCAGCCGCGAAGGTCTGGGGTTGGAAGCGCGACGCGGGCTCTTCGGTGAGCTGCTCGTGCTCGAGCAGGACTTGTTGCCCGCTCTGGGCCCCGCTGTCGCAGTGCGGAGCTGGACCGGTCCGACTGGTACCAACCAAGACTTCCAGCTCCCCGGTGGAGCAATAGAGTGCAAAGCCGCGACAGGTCGGAGGGTCGACTCCGTCAAGATCTCCAGTGAGCGTCAGCTGGACGGCACGGGCACGCCCACTCTGGTGCTGGTCCAAGCCGTGCTCGACGAACGGCAGAGCGGCTCGGGCGCAAGCCTGCGGGACAAGGTGGACGCAGTTCGCGAGCAGTTGTCAGATCCTGGGGCACGAGCGGACTTCGACAGCAGACTGGTTCGCTCGGGATACCTGCACTCCCAGAAGGACCTCTACGCATCTCCGACGTACACGGTGCGGGAGATGCGGCTGTGGGAGGTCGAAGAGGGGTTCCCCAGGTTGGTGGAATCGCAGCTGCCCGAAGGCGTGCACGACTGCAGCTACACCATAACGGTGACACGGCTGCAACAGTTCAAGATCCCCCAAAGCAGGTTGGGTGAAGTGGTGAGGAGCCAGGGTGTCTGAGAGCCCGCTGGAGATTTACGCGAAGTCCCTGGTCGCTGAGGTCCAAGAACAAGCCCGAACCGAAGGGACCACAACACCCGAGGCCTTCACGAGGATGACGCTCGATGACCTGACGGACATCAGCTACATCCAGAACGCGGCGACCGCCTACCACAAGTCGCACGGGCACGAGATCCACGGCTACGGCTTCCGCGACGACGACCGGACGCTCGATCTCTTCACAACCGACTTCACCCTGGACCCGATGGGTCCACGACTGACGAAAACTGCAGCTACGTCGCTCTTCAAGCGGCTGTTGACGTTCATCCGCCGCAGCCCGGACCTGATCGTGGACGTCGAGGACGCGTTCGACGTCCACGACATGTGCGTCAAGGTGAGCAAGTCCATCCACACAGTGGAGAAGATCCGTTTGTTCATCCTCAGCAACCGGATGAGCAGCGCTGCGGACTTCACCGACGACGTGTTCGACGGGATCCCGGTCTCCCAGGAGGTGTGGGACCTCGCCCGGCTGTTCCGCGTGCATCAAGCCGGCTCGACGGCCGAGCCGATCTCCGTTGTCTTCGACCCTCCTATCGGGTGTGTAGCCGCACCTGCTTCGGATGACGACGTCGCCGTCGTGCTGGCGACCGTTCCCGGGAAAGTGTTGGCTGATCTCTACGAAGCTCACGACACCAGGCTGTTGGAGCTGAACGTTCGATCATTCCTCCAAACCCGCGGGGCGGTGAACAAGGGCATTCGAGACACGCTTTTGAACGCCCCACGCCGCTTCCTCGCCTACAACAACGGCATCACGGTCACCGCTTCCGGAGTGGACTTCGTTCACGGCCAGGACGGTGAACCCACCCACATCAGCGCCGTGCACGAGATACAGGTGGTCAACGGCGGCCAGACCACGGCCACGCTCCACCACGTGCTGACCAAGGACAAGAACCCCTTGTCCGGTGTCTACGTGCAGATGAAGCTGACCACCATCGCGAGCAACCAGCTCCAAGAGATCGTTCCAAAAATCTCGGAGTACTCCAACTCGCAGAACCGCGTCACCCTGGTCGACTTCAGTTCGAACCACGCGTTCCACGTCGACTTCCAGCGAAAGAGTCGCCTTCTGCTGGCGAACGGCAAAGGTGGCAGCGGCAAGGAGACCAGGTGGTTCTTCGAACGTGCACGGGGCCAGTACACCGATCGCCTGTCGAAGGCGCACACACCGGCTCGACAGAGGGAGTTCAAAGCCGAGTACCCGCCCACCCAGAAGTTCAACAAGGCGGACCTGGCCAAGTACATCCATTCCTGGTGCCAGCACCCTCATCACGTCAGCAGGGGCGCGCAGAAGAACTTCGGCGAGTTCATGATCCGCTTGGGACAGCGGAGCCCGTACATCGACGCGACCTACTGCAGGCGAGTGATCGCAATGGCGATCTTGTTCAAGGGCATTGACAAGATCGCCGCAACGCACCAAGCGGGGAACATCAAGAGCTTCGTGACCACCTACACGATGGCTCGACTGGCGCTGGCCACTGGCCAGCGCGTCGACCTGGACCGCATCTGGCACGAGCAGCAGCTCTCCGACGCACTGGATTCCGCGGTGCACGAGCTGGTGCCCTTGGTCATGGACGTGATCACGCGTCCAAGAGGTCCGCTGGTCAGCGAGTGGGCCAAGAAGGAGGACTGCTGGCGCGCCGTGTCTGCGATCACCTGGAAGATCCCCAAGTCGCTCAAGCAGGAACTCCGGGAAGAACCGATCGACGACCTGGTGCTCCTCGGAGAGGCACCCGCAGCCCCAGAGCAGGTGGAAGTCAGCGAGGTGCCCGCCGAGGAGTGGCACGCGATCGCTTTCTGGGTACGGGAAACCCGCAGCTTGTCGCTGGTTCAGAGCCAGATCGCACTACGGATGGGGAAGATGGTCGAGGCAGGGGACATCCCGAACGCCAAGCTCATCGAAGAAGCGGAAGCAGTGCGACAGGAAGCCGTCCGACTGGGCTTCGCGCTGTGACGAGACCGGTGGTGGAGCGGGTGACACCGCCCCACCACCGGCTGTGTCACTGGGGATCGGAGAACAAGCTGTAGGAGGCGCTGTCGCGGCCAACGCAGTAGGGCCTCAGCGGGCACTGCTCGCAGATCGTTATCGTTGCCCTGCACAGCGTGTTCCCGATCAAGCGAACTGCCGCCATTCGCAGCGGTGCCTGCTCGCCTGCACCGACCAGCTTGACCAAGTCGACGCGACCATCACTCAACCTGTTGTTGCGGTCGGAGCTGCTGGCGTTGAGCCTGGCTGCCACCCGCAGGGTGCTCTGACCGATCAAGAGCAGATCCTCGCCGAGCAGCATCTTGTACAGGCTGGCCTCCGATGGCTTCATTTCGAGCCGGCCTGGGATCGCCTCCCACTTCTCCTCCGACCAGAAACTGGATTTGCCCACGAAGTCGGCGAGCTTGTCCTCCAAGCGGGCTCGAACAGCTTGCGATGGTGCGGACTCCAGCAGTTTGCGCCACCCCGTCTTGGTGAGGGTCTTGGCATCGCTGATGGACCCCAGGACAGCCCGCACCTGGCCTGGTTGAACACGCGAGCTGGACAGCAGTGCCACCACCGTGGCGTGGAGGGTGCTCAACTTCGGCAGCTCGATCTCACCATGTGCTTGTTTCTCCAACGCCCAAGCGGTCAGCTCCGCACGGACCTGTCGCCACTTGGGAGTCAAACCCGCAGGCGTGGTGTCGACTCCCGCCTTCGGGCGAAGCACATTTGCCGCTGCCTGCCCGAGCAGCGGGGGGACGGCGTTCCCGATCTGGCGAAACGCATCGCTACGGGTACCGGCGAATCGGAACCGATCCGGGAACGTCTGGATCCGAGCAGCTTCGCGCACGGTGAGCGTTCTGTTCTGGTCAGGATGGATGTACCAGTAGCCGTCCTTGGCGATGTGGGCCGTGATGGACCTGCTCAAGTCCTCCCAGGCCAACTTCTTGTACTTGTCGGTGAAGTGGTCGGCCTTGTAGCGCCTGAGGTTCTCGTCAATTTGCGAGTAGAGCGTCTTGGAACTCATCGCGCCGAAGATGGTCCAGTCGTCTTCACGCACTCTGCGGGTCATGTGGTCGTGGATGACCTCTTGCGGAGCGCGCTTGCGCATTTCGACCGCAAAGGCGGACTGTTCCTTCGCAGGCGTGTTGTACGGCATCACGCGCTCGCCGATCCGCTCCGTCGGAACAACCTCCAACTTCGGCAGATCACCGATGGCATCCCCCAAGAAGGTGCGGGCGGTCACGTCGTCCTGCCAGGTGAAGTCGTCAACATCGTTGCGCGCGAGCAGGATCAGGCGCTTTCGGTGCTGCGGAACACCGTGCTTCCACGCATCCACCAGCCGGACCTGCGTCGCGTAGCCGAGATCCTCCAGCTGTTCCTCGATGACCCGAACGACGTAGAAGTCGTCGCCCAGCCCCATGTCCGGCACGTTCTCCATGAGAACGGCTCGTGGCGCCAGGCGGCGGACCACGTCCATGTAGGCGCTCCACAACTCCTTCCGGAGGTCTTGCGGATCGCGGTCGTGGTTGGTCACGAGGTGTCGGATCTTGCTGCGGCCCGCCCTGCTGAACGGCTGGCAGGGGGGACCACCTGCCACCAAGTCGATACGCCCCTTGGCAGGAGCGAGCAGCTCCTCCAGCCGGTCACGCTCATCAGGATTGCCCAGATCCATGTGGAGGGTCATCCCCGGGAAGTTCGCAGCGTGGGTTTCGAGAGCTCGCTCGTCGAAGTCCACCGCTGCTGCGAGCGTCCACCCGGCACGCTGCAAGCCCAGGCTCAAGCCTCCCGCGCCGGAGAACAGGTCGACCGCAAGCCTCTTGTCCGAGGACTGCTTGCCCAACCACTGCTCGAACTTCTCAGGAGCGCAGCTGTTGCGGTGTCGAGCAAGGCTCAGGTAGTCACTGCGCTCCAACGGCACACCGTAGAACGACTCGGACACAGCCCACCTCCACCTGTGAGAACTACGAGCACCAGGAGATCACAGAAACGTCGCGGAGGACAAGGCAAACCGCTGCTCACCGCCATCGTGAGCTCCAACTACCCACCACTTGCGCGCGCTTGGCCGAGTGTCAGCACCCAGCCCCTCAAGGCTTGAGCACAATTCTATGGGCGCGAAGATCTCGTGTCGCACCGGGGGACGGGCAACGCCACCGCCCGCCGCGCCGGTCGCCAGGAAGGCTGTCAAACCCTCCGCGGACGCCGCCACCCCGTACGCGACACCGGCTGACGGGCATGCCCCTGATCGACCTTTCCGGTGAACAGAACGGCAGGGCCGGTGCAAAGCCGGCTGGATCGCGACCAGACCTGCCCACAGGCGTGCACGACCGTGGCCGGACCAGGGGCACGCTCCACGCTCTTGCCCAGAGCCCGTCCGGCAACCACCTACCGCTGAGTCGATGTGGCGCCACCCCACCTCGACTGGAATTCAAGTTCGCTGTGCGCGTACCCCGTACCAACAGATCGCCACATCGCGAAGTCGTGTGCGAGACGATCGTTGCCCTGTGTTCGTGTCGTGGACTATCCGGGCCGAGGCGTCGGGGCGCTGCAGCGAGGACGCGATCAGGATGCGGAGTTCGACAACGTCCCGAAGCCGGGATGGGCGCCCGTGGTGGGCGCCCATCCGGCTCCGATTCCTCGAGGTCGGTCGTTGGTCACGCCGTCCCGCGCGGCAGCTTGGGACCCGGCCTCGCCCGTTCGTCGTCTGGGCCTCAGATGAGCGATCGGGATTCCTCCGCAATGCGGTGGCCGTGTAATCCTGGACGCATCGATTCTCCGGTTCCATGACACGGTCAGGCCAGTAACAGGACAGTTCGCGGCGAGTGCCCGGTTTTCTGCCACAACTTCGCGAGGCTCCTCGCAAACCACCTGGTACGACAAGGGATCTACTACTGTTCCACGCGGTCGCGTCCCGACGTTGTCCCAGCTCAGGTGGAACCAAGCCAACCGTTCCAGGACGGCAGACGGTCAATCCGGACCGTGGCCGATCAAAAGAGGACGATCGTTGGACTAATCGGAACGTGGGAGCCGTGAATTACGACCGGGCCATGATGCTCGGTTTCATCTTCTTTGTCCCGAACCATTGCCTCGACCACGAGTGGCAGGCAAAGTTGTCGGCCAGGCAGTGGTGACCGGTGGTCGACTGCAGGGGCGGCAACCCTGCGGATTCGGTTACGCACTTCCGAGTCTGGGCCTCGTTGCACTAGCGATCGGAGGCGAGCGATGCTCGCTTTATTTTTATTAGCGGCGCTGCCGTTCACATCAACCCCGCAGGTGGCGCGCCCGCAATCCCGCCCGTTGATCACTGCCGGGCTGTTCTTCGTGCAAACCGTCGGTGGACCTGACGGCAAGACCGCCTCCACCGCAGGCTGACATGGGCCGCAGGGAGAACCCCTTGCCCCGGTCCGACACCCCCTTGGTCGCCCTCGCGGCATACCTCCGGGAGTTGCGGATCGTGGCCGACACCACCTACGCCGACATGGCGGACGCGGTCACGGCCGCGGCCTCGGCACTGTCCGAGGCCGCGGCCGGGCGGGTGCTGCCCCGGCTGCGCACCGTGCGCGACTACGTGCGCGCCTGCCGTGGCTCGGCCGCCGACCTGGCCCGCGCCGAACACCTGTGGCGAGAGGCCACTCGTCATGCCAAGGGCACGTGCGCGACCGGGAAGCCCGACCCCACCGCAGTGCAAACCCCACGGCAGTTCGCCACCTCGGTCATCGCTCTGCTCGAAGAGGCCGGACTGTTCGGTGTGCGCGCCGTCGAGACTGCCACCAACGAGGCCGGGCACCGCGTTGCGCGCACCACCCTCTCCCGATGGCTTGGCAGGCAGGACCAAGTCATGCCCGCCTGGATGCTCGACGCGCTGCTCGCTGCCTGCAAGGTCGACCTTCCGCAGCGCACCGAGTGGGCGCTGGCCCGCACCCGCGTCGCCCTCGTCGTCGCCGGTCTACGCATGCTGCCAGCAGACACGACGAGCACGTCCGAGGAGATGGTGGCCCCGCCCCTGCTCACCGTCGTTCCACCACTCGATCAGGCCCCCGCTGCCCGGCAGACGCAGGTCGAACCCGATGACCACACCGATTCCACCAGTGAGGACTTCGTCGACAACCCACTGATCGACACCGGCGAGCCGAAGCGAAGGGCAGCCTCGGCCCAGTCGTTGATGACCGAGCTGAAGGCGCTGCGGCGAGGGCGAGGTGTTCAGGTGCCGGGCCTCCACCGGCAGGTCGGCCCCGCACTGCGCGAGGCTTGCGGTATCGACGAGTCCGACGGCGCCGACGTGGTCCGGGAAAAGATCCGCGCCTGGGTGCTCACCACGGTCCACGCGTTTCCCGAGGAACTCAAGCTCGCCGTCACGACCCCGCTGGCGCTGCACGACGAGGCGCAGCACGCATTCCTCGCGCACCGGATCCAGTGGTTCGCCGACAAGATCGGCCGGGATTCGCGCACCACCCGTCGTCGCATCGACGAGGGGCTCACCCGACTCGTGGAGGCCGCCGCGAGGGAACACGCCCCGCTGACGACCAGGCCGTTCGCTACGGAAGACGGTTGGCACACCACCGTGTTCGAGGCGCTGCTGCGCTTGGACCGCTCGTCGCCGACGTGCACCGAAAGACGCACCATCCAGGCCGATCGGGATGGCATCGACAAGGTCACCTGGTCCCTGACTCTCCCCCCGGCCACGCCTGACGGGGGACCGGGTGACTTGGACGTCCAAGTGCTGCAAGGGGTCGAGTTGATCTCCGCCGACCGGCTGTCACCCCGCCGCTTCCTCCTGCACCTGAGGTTGCCCCGAACGCTCACCGCCGGTGAGACGCACCAGTTCTCACTGGAGGTGGGGATCCCTGTGGGCCAACCGATGCGCCCGACCTACACCTTCTGGCCGGAACGGGTATGCGAGCGGTTCCGGCTCGCGGTCCGCTTCTCCCAGGACGCACTCCCCACCGCGGTGTGGCGGACCGACGGCGCGTTTCCTGGAGACACCGATGACATGGTCGAGAGCGACGACCCGCTGACGATCAACGACATCGGCGAAGTCGAGGTGTCCTTCGAGGACCTCGAGGAGCACAGGGGATACGGCGTGCAATGGCGACCGGGAGGACAGGACTCACGGGTCCCCGGTCCCCCGCGCCTCGTGCCGCTCTCCGTCCACGGCGGCACGAGTGCCGCGTCAGGAACCTAGAAGACCTCCGCGCCGATTTCCGGATCACGGCGGCGCCGCAACGATCGATGCGGGCGGGCGGCCACCCGCAAGCAGTCCACATCGTGACGTCAAGAACCCGAGGAACACCATGCCCGCACCACACCTGTCCCGCGTTCCCGCGCAGCGCGTCGAGCACGCGGCGAAGACTTCGCTGTCCTACCCCGCCGTTCTGCTGGTCGGCGCGGTGTTCGGGTTCGCCGCGCTGCTGATCCTCGCGGCAGGCTGCTCGCCGCTCGCCGCGGTCGGTCTTGCGGTGCTGGGTGCGGGCAGCACCCTCGCGCTGGTCGGCATAGGCAAGGGCGTCGCCGCCGTGGGCCGCCAGCTAGTCGGGCCGGGCCGAGTCCCGGACGGAGATGCGGTGTAATCGGTGGGCGGTGGACATCACGTCACAAGCGCTGGCGGAACCACCTGCGGATCAGGCTCACGGTGATCACGAAGAGGAGCAGGGCGATGCCTGCTCGCCAGAGGTCACCGGAGTCGCCCTCGCGGCCGGTGTAGGCGCTCTTGCCGTAGAAGAAGTAGGCGATGTCGACGACGAAGAAGACCAGGATCGTCCACCCCGTCCAGGTGCGGACCTTGTTGGCGTAGGTCTGGCTGACGCTGACGTTGCCGCCCTGGGAGGCGATGACGGTGCCGCGGCCCCTCGCCCTGTTGCCCTGGTGGTAGTGGTTCCCCGCGCCACCGGGGTTCTGCGGGTTGCTCATCGTGAATCCCGGCCTCCGTTGTTGAAGGTGAAGACGTGGTTACCGCCCTGGGTGGCGATGACCCTGCCGTTGTCGCTGGCCGTGTTGTGCTGCACGTACTGGGCCACCTCCACTTCTGACCCCGCTTGGTCCTCGTGAGCGGAAATGCCCGCGATCAATCCTCGAAGATCGGATTCGAAGGACTTCTGCCGAACCTGCCAGTAAGCGCAATTGCTCAGTTGCGCGATGACCGCGGGCAACTGGTCGAAACTCGGCAGTGGCGTGTTGTCGAGGAGCACCGGAACCACCGGGATGTCCCGTTCAAACGCCATCTGGAGTTCGGTCCGGACCCAGTCCTTCGGGTTGTCCAGTCGACGCCTGCCGAACGCGTCCTCGACATCCAGCCAGGTCGGCCCGATCACCGCCAGAACCTTGTCGCAACGTTCCAACGCTCGCCGGATCTTCTTCGGGTACAACGCTCCCAACGCCAACGAGTCGCGGTCGCGGAACACGTTCTCAGGGCCGAAGTGCCGCGCCAGCCGGTCGGCGATCGCCGCAGCGGAATGCACGCTGTCGACAGTGCGGTAGTTGACGAAGAATTTGGGCATGACACGCCTTTCGTGTTGTGACGGTTGATCGACAAGTCGCCAAAACCGACTCATGCCTTCGTCATCATCACGAACGCCACTATAACCAGCGGGCCAGTGAATGCGACCTGCCAATTAGTGGACAAATACGGCCCGCCCGATGATCGTTCCGGTACCCGCGCCGCTGCCGGGCCCGCGCTCGGGCCCGGCACGCACAGGTCAGAGGCCTACGTAGGTGGCGAGGTGTTCGGCGGTGAGGGTGGAGCGGGATTTGACCAGGTCTGTGGGGGTGCCCTCGAAGACGATTTTGCCGCCGTCGTGGCCTGCTCCCGGGCCCAGGTCGATGATCCAGTCTGCGTGGGCCATTACTGCCTGGTGGTGTTCTACGACTATTACGGATTTGCCGGAGTCGACTAGGCGATCCAAGAGAGCCAAGAGTTGGTTCACGTCTGCCAGGTGTAGGCCTGCTGTGGGTTCGTCGAGGACGTAGGTGCCGCCCTTGCCTGCCATGTGGGTGGCTAGTTTGAGGCGTTGGCGTTCGCCGCCGGACAGGGTGGTGAGGGGTTGGCCGATGGTGAGGTAGCCGAGGCCTACGTCCGACAGTCTGGTGAGGATGGTGTGGGCCGCGGGGAGTTTGCCTTCTCCCTCGGCGAAGAAGTCCTTGGCTTCGGCTACCGGCATGGAGAGGACCTGGCTGATGTCGCGGCCGCCGAAGTGGTAATCCAGGACTGAGGTGTCGAAGCGTTTTCCCTCGCAGACCTCGCACGGGTTTGCGACTCCGGCCATCATGCCCAGGTCCGTGTAAACAACGCCTGCGCCGTTGCAGTTGGGGCAGGCGCCCTCGGAGTTGGAGCTGAACAACGCCGGCTTGACGCCGTTGGTTTTGGCGAAGGCCTTGCGGATCGGTTCCAGCAGGCCGGTGTAGGTGGCGGGGTTGCTGCGGCGGGAGCCTCGGATCGGGGTTTGGTCCACCGAGACGACGTCCTCGCTTGCGGGGATGGAGCCGTGGACGAGAGAGCTCTTGCCGGAGCCTGCTACGCCGGTGACCACCACCAAGACACCCAACGGGATGTCTACGTTGACGTTCTGGAGGTTGTGGGTCTTCGCGCGGCGGATCGGGAGTTTGCCGGTGGGTTTGCGGACCTGTTCCTTCAACGTTGCGCGGTCGTCGAAGTGGCGGCCGGTGATGGTGTCGCTGGCTCGTAGGCCCTCGATGGTGCCTTCGAAGCAGACCGTGCCACCTGCTGTGCCCGCGCCGGGGCCCAAGTCGACGACGTGGTCGGCGATGGCGATCGTTTCGGGCTTGTGCTCCACGACCAGGACCGTGTTGCCCTTGTCCCGCAACTGTTCCAGCAGCTTGTTCATGCGCTGGATGTCGTGCGGGTGGAGGCCGATCGTCGGCTCGTCGAAGACGTACGTGACGTCGGTGAGCGACGAGCCAAGGTGGCGGATCATCTTGGTGCGCTGGGCCTCGCCGCCGGAGAGGGTGCCCGAGGGGCGGTCCAGGGAGAGGTAGCCGAGGCCGATCTCGACGAACGAGTCGAGCGTGTGGCGCAGGGTGGCGAGCAGCGGGGCCACCGACGGCTCGTCCAACGCGCGCACCCACTCGGCCAGGTCGCTGATCTGCATCTGGCACGCGTCGGCGATGTTGACCTTGCCGATCTTCGACGAACGGGCGCCCTCGTTGAGGCGGGTGCCGTCGCACTCGGGGCACGTCGTGAACGTGACCGCCCGTTCCACGAACGCGCGGATGTGGGGCTGCAACGAGTCGACGTCCTTGGACAGCATCGCCTTCTGGATCCTCGGGATGAGGCCCTCGTACGTCAGGTTGATGCCCTCGACCTTGATCTTGGTCGGTTCCTTGTGCAGCAGGTCGTTCAGCTCGCGCTTGGTGAACTTGCGGATCGGCTTGTCGGCGTCGAAGAAGCCGCAGCCGTTGAAGATGCGGCCGAACCAGCCGTCCATGCTGTAGCCGGGGATCGTGAGGGCGCCCTCGTTGAGGGACTTGCTGTCGTCGTACAACGCCGTCAGGTCGATGTCCGTGACCGAGCCGCGGCCCTCGCAGCGCGGGCACATGCCGCCGGTGATGCTGAACTCGCGCCGCTCCTTCACGGTGCGGCCGCCGCGTTCCAGCGTCACGGCGCCCGCGCCGCTGATCGAGGCCACGTTGAACGAGAACGCTTGCGGGGAGCCGATGTGCGGCTTGCCGAGCCTGCTGAACAGGATGCGCAGCATCGCGTTGGCGTCGGTGGCGGTGCCGACCGTGGACCGCGGGTCGGTGCCCATCCGCTGCTGGTCCACGATGATCGCGGTCGTCAAGCCCTCCAGCACGTCCACCTCGGGCCGCGCCAGCGTCGGCATGAAGCCCTGGAGGAACGCGCTGTAGGTCTCGTTGATCATCCGCTGCGACTCGGCGGCGATCGTGCTGAACACCAACGAGCTCTTGCCCGAGCCGGACACGCCGGTGAACACCGTCAGCCTGCGCTTCGGGATCTCGACGCTGACGTCCTTGAGGTTGTTCACGCGCGCGCCGTGCACGCGGATCAAGTCGTGGCTGTCGGCGTCGTGCGGCGTGTCCGTCCTCGTGGCCTTGCTCATCGTGTCTCCATCCGTGGGCGGGTCAGCGGATTTGCTGGATGCGGATCAGGTTGCCCGCCGGGTCGCGGAAGGCGGAGTCGCGGATGCCGTACGGCTGCTCGGTCGGCTCCTGCACGACCTCGGCGCCCTGGGCCTGGAGCTTCGAGAAGGTCTCGTCGAGGTCCTTCGTGGCGAAGTTGATGGCGGCGTACGTGCCCTTGGCCATCATCTCCACGATCGTGCGGCGCTCCTCGTCGGTCACGCCGGGGTCGACGGCCGGCGGGTGCAGCACGATCGAGGTGCCGGGCTGGCCGGGAGGACCGACGGTGATCCAGCGCATCCCGTTGTAGCCGACGTCGTTGCGGACCTCGAAGCCGAGCGTGTCGCGGTAGAACGCGAGGGCGGCGTCCGGGTCGTCCTGGGGGAGGAAGGTCGAGTGAATGCTGATGTCCATGTCGGCAACACTAAGACGGGCTCGGGGACCGCGCTTCTCGATTCCTGACCGGTCTGGTCACCTGCTTCGAGACGCACGACGGCATGCCCGCGGTCGAGCGGGCGGCCTCGGTCCGGTAGGTGCTGGGCGGCACGCCGACCAGTTCGGTGAAGCGGGTGCTGAACGTGCCGAGCGACGAGCAGCCGACCGCGAAGCACACCTCGGTCACGCTCATGTCGCCCCGCCGGAGCAGGGCCATCGCCCGTTCGATGCGGCGCGTCATCAGGTAGGCGTACGGCGACTCGCCGTAGGCGACCTTGAACTCGCGGCTCAGGTGCCCGGCGGACATGTTCACGCCTCGGGCTAGCGCCTCGACGTCCAACGGCTGGGCGTACTCGCGGTCCATCCGGTCGCGGACGCGGCGGAGCCTGGCGAGATCGCTCAGGCGCTGCGCCGCGGCGGGTCTGCTGGTCACGCCCGCGATCGTGCCACACGACCGGGGCTACCGCGGGGCGTCGGCCGGTCCCTCCACCGGGGAGGGACCGGCCGGAGGCCGTTCGCGCCGACCCCTCGCGGCGCGACCGGACCCGTCAGCCCGCTTCGCGGATCTTGTGGACGGTGCCCGTGCCGACGCCGCTGGTCTCCAGGGCGCGTTCGACCGCGCGGGGCGTGCCGACGCACAGGAAGCCGGGGTAGGCGACGCCCTTGACGGACACCCGCGTCGGGCGGAAGCGGGTGGGGAGGAGGCCGTGGAAGCGGCTGGCCACGACGTCCTCGTAGAGGCGTTCGGAGATGACCAGGACCAGCGGTGACGCGGTCTCCTCCGCCAGCGCCTTGCGGACCGTCTTCGAGTCGAGCAGGCGGCAGGTGACCACCGGGGCGTTGCCCGCCAGGCCGAAGTGGCCCGCGGCGAGCGTGCCGTGGTGCATGGCGACGCGCAGGCGCACCGCGGGCTCGTCCGGGTTCGTCCTGATGTGCTCCGACAGCGCCTCGGAGAGCTGGTCGGTGAACTCGGCGACCACCCACGCGGCGTCGGTGTCGGCGGGCAGCACGGCCAGCTCGCCGTCACCGCGGAGCTGGCGGTACCACTGGTCGCGGTCCAGGCCCGTGCGGTGGGCCGCCAGCGCGAGGATCTCGCTCAGGCGCGTCTGCGCCAGCGCCTGGTCGAGGGTGTCCAGCCTCGAGTAGTTCTCGATGTCGACGGCGACCACCAAGCGGTAGACCAGTTCACCGTGCTGCGCGGTCATCGACCTCAGCGGCTCGGCCGGGACCTGCTGGTCGACGCTGTGCTCGACGAGGTCCAGGCGGCCCCGCACCCCCGTGGTGGGGACGGGGACCGGGCGGGTCCGCGGGATTCCGATCGTGTACTCGTCCATGCGTGCCAGCATCATCCCGATCACCCGCACCGAACAGGGGAATCACCGGGGTTCGCCGTTGCCGTGCGCGAGAGCGTTCAACGCCGACCGGTCCATCACGGTGATGGTGCGGTAGCCCATGCGGATGACGCCCCGGTCCCGGAGGGTGCGCAGCTCCTTGCGGGCGGTGTCCTCCTCGACGCCGACGAGGGCGCCCAGCTCCTTCTGCGTCAGCCCGATGTCCAGCGTGATGCCCTCCGGGACGGCGCGGCCGTACGCCTCGGCCAGCTCGTCCAGGATCCGCGCCAGGCGGACGAACGCGGAGTAGCCGTTGAAGTCGACCCTGCGCTTGTCGGCCCACCGCAGCGTCTTCATGATCATCCGACTCAGCGCGAGGTTCGCGTCGGGGAAGTCGGCCAGGTAGTTCTGGAAGTCCGCCGACTGGATCACCCGGACGTGCGCGTCGCCGCACGCCGTCACGGTCGCCGACCGCGGCTCGTTGCTCAGCGCGGCCATCTCGCCGATCACGTCCCCGCCGACCTTGATGCTGAGCAGCGCCATGCGCCCGTTCTCCAGGCTCACGGTCGCCTTCACCACGGCCTGGCACAGCAGCACGACGTGCGACGACCGCTCGGCCTCCCGCATGATCACGTCCCCGTGCCGGAAGGTGCGGGGCACCCCCAGCTCCAGCAGCGCGCCCTGGCTGCGCGGTGACACCATGTCCAGGTAGGTCCCCGTCGGCCAGTGGCCGGGATCGGGGAACTGACGTCCCATCTGAGTGATCGACCTCATCCAGCACCTCATCCGTTCGAGGAGCGCCCCGGCGCCGCGGCGACAGATCCACTTCGGGGCCCAGTCTCCCGGTTCCCGCGAGCCGTGATTAGTGGTTTTCCGGGTATTCCACCCGAATGGCGAACAGGTCGATCACGCCGGTCGAGCGGCCCGCGTCGCGGGTGCGCGAAACGGCGGAAATCGGCCTTGGTCCTGCCGGGCGATCATTCATCCGGACGCTCACGCTACCGCCGTATTCGCGGTTACCGTGTGGTTGCGCGCACTACGAACCGATCGAGGTGACCGTTCGTGTTATCGCATGAGCTCCCCCTGCACCACACCATGGTCGCCCTCGACGTCCAGGGCTACGGCGCACCACCGCGAACGGACTTCCACCGGTCCGCGGTCCACGACGGCCTCAACGAGGCCCTGCGCCGGGCGTTCGCGGCGGCGGCCGTCGAATGGGATTCCTGCGTCTGGCAGGACGGCGGTGACGGCGCGCTGATCCTCATTCCGTCGGCTGTGCCGAAAGTCGTCGTGCTCACCCACCTGGTACGTCATCTCACGGACGAGGTGCGCGAGCACAACGAGGCGTCTTCGGACGCGGCTCGCATTCGACTGAGAGTGTGCCTGCACTCGGGTGAAGTACGCCGAACGGACCACGGTGTGGTGGGCAGCGGCATCATCCTCGTCAGCCGCCTGCTCAACTCCGCAGAACTGCGGGAAGAACGGACGAATTCCCTCGATCCGATTACGCTCGCGGTGACGGATGGATTCTTTCGCGACGTGGTCGCCCACCATCCCGCGGCGGAACCCGAGAAGTACCGGGAAATTCGGTTCGAGGAGAAGGAGATCGCCACCAGCGCCTGGGTCAAGAACGCGGTGGCCGTGCGGAAACCCGACGCTCCGGCACAGGTCGCCCCACCGGCGGGTCGAGACGAAGACCAGCTGAACTCACTGGTGGACGCGCTGATGGAGGTGCCGAGCATGGCGGACGACGTGAGCCGCCGCGCGGTGCTGGCCCGGCTGCCCCGCCACATCGGCAGCGCGATCCCCTACCACCCACGAGCGCGGTTGCACGTTTTCGAAATCGTTCGGACCTGCCAGGATTACGAGAACGGCGTCACCGCCCTGATCACCGCGCTCCGCACCTTGGAGGGGGACTCCGTGCCGGTGCTCCGGGCGGAGGTCGCGGCGCGCAAATGGCTGGACGAGCAGGGCGACATCGGCTGATCAGGCTCGACCCCGGTAATTGGACCTGGCTCGGTTTTCACCCACGGGAGGCGCAAACATGCGGACACCACGAGAACCGGGGCAGGAAATCCTGTGGCAACTGGTCACCGCTCTCAGCAAGATCCCGGTGCTGACCGAACTGCACGGTCGAAACCTGGTGCTGCGAATGCTGCACGCCGAACTAGGCGAAGTCCTCCCGGTCGAGGAGAACGGATATTCGCTGAACCACCTCTACGAGATCGCCGCCGCGTGCCGTCAACGCCCTTTGGGTCTGTCCGCGCTGGTGCGAGTGGTCGGCAGGCTCGACAAGGGATCCCGTCACATGGCGGAAGTGCGGAACACCGTGCTGGACATGACGGTCCTCCCCTATTGGTCCGCCGAATCACGCCACAACGTGATAGGACTGCTGCGCGAGGTGACCATCGAGGACATCGACGAGGTCTACCGGAACGTCGCCGGACCGACAGCGCCGCCATTACCGGGGAATTCGACCTACCTCGACGCCTTCAGCCTCTTGGAAACGCTCAACGCGCGTCCCGACGGCCTGCCCAAGCCGATGGTGCTCATCGAGCACCTCGCCGCGAAGGCGCGCCCGGACATCGCGCTCGAACTCCACCGGTGGACGAGCCAGCAAGCGGAGCTCACCGGGTTGACCGACGAGCTGACCGCCGCCCGCGCGGACATCCGCAACGCCAAGGCGCCGATCACCAGCTCCCGCGAGCTGCACGGGTACCTGGTGTTCTCGCTCCAGCGGATCGGCACCTCGGGCAACAGCTTCGAACTGGTGCACTGGCGCCAGCTCGGGTTGCAGAACGGCTGGTTCCCCCACCGCGCCGCCGAGTTCGTCGGCGACCTGGTCGCCGTCAAGTACCAGGTCGCCGCGCTCATCGAGCACATCGAGGGCCACTGGTCCGAGTTCGAGCCGACCTACCGGGTGGAGTTCGTGCTGTCCGCCGAGCTGCTGAACCTCGACGTGGACCAGTGGCCGTGGGAGACGGACCCGCTGCTCCCCCAGCTGCTCGGCACCCGGTACTCGGTCGTGGTGCGGAGCCTGGAGCGGATGGGCACGCAGAAGTGGCACCGCGAGTGGCGGGCCCGCTGGCGGGAGCTGACCGCGCAGCTGGAGGGCACCGGTGTGATCACCGAGGAGTCGACCTGCTGGGGCGGGGACGTGAGCCCGTCGGGGCTGCGCAGGCTGACGGCGGCGTTCGACCGGCGACCCACCGCCGTGTCGCTGGTCCTCGGCTCACCCCCGCGCGCGGAGTCGTCGGGTCGGGACGAGATCGCGGTCGCGCTGCGCGCGGGCGCGCCGATGATCCTGTGGCACCGGGAGGACTGCGACCACGGGTTCGTCCGCACCGCCCGCGAGCTGCTGCACCTCGGCGGGGAGAGCCACCTGCTGGAACGGGTCCGGTTGGCCCGCGCCGACGCGTTCGCCGACGAGCCGGAGGGCGAGCACCGCGCCCGCGCGCTGACCCTGCTCTACGACGATCCCCATCGGATGGTGGTGCCGCTGGGTCCCACCGCGCCGGAAGGAGCGGTCGCGTGAGCACGGGCGAGGCGACCGGTCCCCGGTGGCACCTGTACCGGGGCACGGCGGAGAAGGCGTCCGAGCCGATCTCCGAGTGGCCCCCCGCTCCGCCGTGGCGGCGGTTCGCCGGGCAGGGCTCGGCGGGGCGGCCGGACGACGACGGCGGGGAGGCGGACCGGCACGTCGGCACCGCCCTGCGCACCCTGCGGATCCCGCACCCGCGCGAGGTCGACATGGTCAACGCCGCCATCAGCCTGCGGCGACCACTGCTCGTGACGGGCGATCCCGGCACCGGGAAGTCGACCCTGTCGTACCTGGTCGCCAGGGAGCTGGGGCTGGGGCCGGTCCTCCGGTGGCCGATCACCAGCCGCTCACGACTCGGCGACGGCCTGTACAGCTACGACGCGATCGGACGCGTCCAGGCGACCGGTGCGGGCGACCGCGACGGTGCGGGCGACACCGACATCGGCAACTACCTGCACCTCGGCCCGCTGGGCACCGCGCTGCTGCCCTACGACCTTCCGAGGGTGCTGCTCATCGACGAGTTGGACAAGGGCGACATCGACCTGCCCAACGACCTGCTCACCGTGTTCGAGGAAGGCCAGTACGAGGTCCAGGAGCTGGAGCGGATCAGCGGCAGCAGGCCGGAGGTCCAGGTCAGGACCGCGGACCCCGGCGGCATGGCGACCGTGGTCGGCGGGGTCGTCCGGTGCCGGGAGTTCCCGGTGGTGATCATCACCAGCAACGGGGAGCGCGAGTTCCCGCCCGCGTTCCTGCGCCGGTGCCTTCGGCTGCACGTCGACCCGCCCGGCTACGAGCAGCTCGGCCAGATGGTGGCGGCCCACTTCGGCGCGCTCGAGGGGGTCGAGCTGAACCGGCTCATCACCCACTTCCTCGAGCACAGCCAGGTGGTCGGCGGGTTGGCCTCCGACCAGCTGCTCAACGCCGTGCACCTCGCCGTGCAGCTGGCCACGTCCGGCGAGTACCGGCAGGACAACGAGTGGGACGAGCTGCTCAAGGCCGTGTGGCACCCGCTGGTCGCCGAGTCGTGACGGACGCGCCGCGGGACGGGCAGGGGTGGACGCGCGTGCGAACCGCGGTCGCCCAGTCGGTCAGGTCGTCGGCCGATCCCGACGCGGGCACGGCGACCGACGCCCTCTCCCTGCGGGAGTTGCGCGACGCGCTGTGGCTCGCCCTGGTGCTGGGCGGCGACGACTCGCTCCCGCCGCTCGACGACCGGTCATGGCGCACGTCACCGGGGAAGCGGCCCGAAACCGGGGAGAACCCGCCCCTGGGCCGTGGCGGCGGTGCGCCTGACGACCGCTCCCGCGGCGAGCGCGACGGCGTGCGGGGTCCGCACCTCGACCAGTGGGCGATCGGCGCCAGGGGTGCCGCTCGCGGCAGGGCGGGAGAGGACGCGGACGGATCGCATCCGGCGTCCTCGGCGTGGCCGACGGTGCCCGCGCTGCCGGACCGGCGGCACATCACCGGCGCCCTGCGACCGCTGATGCAGGGATCGCCGTCACCGCGCGACGAGGAACTGGACGAGGAGGCGACCGCGGTCCGGGCCGCCCAGGACCGGCTGTGGGTACCCGAGCTCCGCGCCACCCGGTGGCACCCGCTGGAGGTCGCGCTCGTCGTGGACCGGTCGGCGTCCATGGTGATCTGGCAGCAGACCGCGCGGGAGTTCCTCCACCTGCTCACCCACCAGGGAGCGTTCCGCGACGTTCGGCTGTGGCACGCGGACTTCTCGACGCGGTCGCCGTCGGACCTGCGGCTGCACCCCGAGACCGCCGAGGCGAAGGCGACGAGCTGGACGCGCCTGGCGGACCCGACCGGGAGGCGGCTGGTGCTGGTGCTGACCGACGCGGTGGGCGAAGCGTGGCACAGCGGGGCCGCGGCGCACGTGCTGCACCGGTGGGGCCAGAAGATGCCGGTCGCGGTGGTCCACGTCCTGGAGCAGCGGCTGTGGCACTGGGGCGGGCTCGCCACGCGACGGGTCCGGCTGTCCTCCCCGACGGTCGGCGCTCCGAACGCGCGCCTGCGGATCTCCCCCGCCGAACCCGACTTCGCGTTCCCGGACAGCGCTACTCGCGGGGCGATGGCGGTGCCGGTGCTCGAACTGTCCGGTGCGTGGTTCGCCGGGTGGGCGCGGCTGCTGGCCTCACCCGGCTCCGAGTGGACCGAGACGACCGCGGCGCTGGTCCACCCGTCGGACGGGGTCGTGTGGGAGACCGTCCCCGAGCCCGTCGTGGACGATCCGCCCGACGCTCGGGAGCGGATCCTCAGTTTCCGCACGGTCGCCTCGGCCGCGGCGTTCCAGCTCGCGGGCCTGCTGGCGGCGGCGCCGCTCGACCTGCCGACGATGAAACTCGTGCAACGGGTGCTGCTGCCCAACACCGGGCTGTCGGTCCTGGCCGAGGTGCTGCTCGGCAGGCTGTTGGTGCGCGACCGCGGCGAGGGCCCGCAGGACGTGTTCTACGACTTCCACGTGGGCGTGCGCGAGGAGCTGCTGGCGGGCGCCAACCGCGCCGACACGGTCCGGGTCGCCCGCCTGGTCGCCGACCACGCCCCTCCTGGCGCGACGGTCCTGCGCAACCTGGCCGTGGCGCTGGACCAGCCGAACACCGAGCTGCCCGACGTCTCGCTGGAGAACCTGCGGCACGTCCGCGTGCAGGAAGCGGTGTTCCGCGCGCTGTCCGGTCCCTACATGCCCAGGGCGAAGCGGCTGGCCGCGCTGCGCTCCGAGCTGGGGACCGAAGAGGGTGGCCAGAGGGGCGCGGCAGGGGTGTCCACCGCAGGAGGCGACATGAGCACGCGAGAACCGCAGGGTGGATCCCCCGAACGTCCGCTGGTGTGGGGCAAGGTCCCCCTGCGCAACAAGGACTTCGTCGGCCGGGAGGCGCTGCTGGAGCAGCTGCGCCGCAGGCTCGCCGAAGGCGGTGCGACGGCGGTCCTGCCCGAGGCGCTGCACGGCTTGGGCGGCGTCGGCAAGTCCCAGACCGTGGTGGAGTACCTGCACCGCCACGAGTCCGAGTACCAGCTGGTGTGGTGGGTGTCCGCCGAGCACCAGGCGCAGATCAAGACGAGCTTCGTGGAACTGGCGGGCAGGCTGGGGCTCATGGCGGGGGCCGCGGACGCCGCGGTGCCCGCCGTGCTGGAGGCGTTGGCCTCCGGAAAGCCCTACGGGCGTTGGATAGTCGTGTTCGACAACGCCGAACGGCCGGAGGACCTGGCGCGGTTCCTGCCATCCGGTTCGGGCCACGTCGTGGTGACCTCGCGCAAC
This sequence comes from Umezawaea sp. NPDC059074, assembly GCF_042738955.1. Lineage (NCBI taxonomy): Bacteria > Bacillati > Actinomycetota > Actinomycetes > Pseudonocardiales > Pseudonocardiaceae > Umezawaea > Umezawaea sp. NPDC059074. The sequence continues at coordinate 42,933 of NZ_JBHYHC010000025.1, read as the reverse complement.
GCCGACTGGAGCGGGCACGCCCACTCGGTCGAGGTCGACGTGTTCACCCGGCGGGAGAGCATCGAGCTGCTGCACCGGCACGACAGCGACCTCGACGACGGCGAGGCGAACACGCTGGCCGAGGCGTTGGGCGACCTGCCGCTGGCGATCGAGCAGGCCGCGGCGTGGCGGGCGCAGACCGAGATGCCGGTCGCGGAGTACCTGGAACTGCTGCGCCGCAACAGGGACGAGCTGATCGCGTCGGGGGCGTCCACCGACGACCAGCTTCCGGTCGCCGCCGCGTGGAACGTGCCGCTCAACCGGCTCGGCCGCGAACACCCTGCCGCGTTGCAGCTGCTGCAGATCTGCGCGTTCTTCGGCCCGGACCCCATCTCGCTGAACCTGTTCCGCGGGGTGCGCGACGCGCCGGTTCCCGTCGAGCTGGCCGAGGCGCTGAACATCCCGATCATGCTCGACAGGGCGATCCGCGAGATCAAGAAGTACAGCCTCGCCAAGATCGACCACCGGAGCAACACCATCCAGCTGCACCGGCTGGTGCAGTCAGCGGTGAAGAACCGGCTCAGCGAACGAGGTCGGGAGAACATGCGGCACGTGGTGCACGTGCTGCTGGTCAACGGCGACCCGCAGGTGCCGGACGTGGCCACGAACTGGCAGGACTACGGCGAGCTCCTGCCGCACGCGGTGGCGTCGGAGGCGATGGACTGCGAGTACCCGTGGGCAAGGGCGATGATGGTCAACTTCGTGAAGTACCTGCTGGCCAGCGGCGACTACGACGGGGCGATCGACCTGTCGGCGCACGGGGTCGAGGTGTGGCGGTCGAGGCTGGGCGAGAACAGCCTGGAGACGCTGGACATGCGCAGGCTGCACGCGGTCGGGCTGCGGCGCTCCGGCAAGGTCCAGGAGGCCGTGCTGCTCAACCGGAAGACGTCCGAGGCGATGCGGGCCGCGGTCGGCGAGGACCACGAGCAGTACATCGGCATGATGGACGTGGTCGCGGCGGACCTGCGCTCGCAGGGGCTGTTCACCGAGGAGCTGGCACTCCAGCAGCAGGTGCACCGCAGAGCGCGCCGCGTGCTCGGCGTCGACGACCCGAGCACCCTGCGGTACGCGCTCAACCTGGCGGGCTGCTACCGGCTCATGGGGGCGTTCGACCGGGCGAAGAAGCTGGACGAGGAGACCCTCGAAGCCTTCACCGCGGTGCTCGGCTCGGACCACCTGTGGACGCACCGGTCGCAGACAGCGCTCGCCACCGACCTGCGTGAACTGGGCGACTACGAGACGGCGCGAGTGCTGCAGGAGGCGACCCTGCGGCGGCAACGGGAACTGTTCAGCGATGACCACCCGTACACGATCGGCGCGAGCCGCAACCTGGCTGTCGCGCGCTGCCGGACCGGCGACCACGAGGGTGGGCTGGAACTCGCGGAGGAGTGCTTCACCCGCTACCGCAAGAGGTACGGCGAGCGGCACCTCGACTCGATCACGTCGATGATGACGCTCTCGGTGGACCTGAGGCACCTCGACGACATCGCCAGGGCGACGGAGATGGCGGAGCGGAGCCACCTCCTGTTCGCTGAGATCCGGGGCACGGTGCACCCCCACACCCTGATCGCCGCCACCAACCTCGCGGTCAACTACCGGCTGTCCGGCCAAGCGGAACGGGCGAGCGAGATGAACGCGGAGGTGATCACCGCGTTGCACCGCTTCTTCGACAACGACCACCCGTTCGCGTTGGTGGCCGCGACGAACCTCGCGAGCGACTTCGCGGCCCTCGGCGAGCACGCGCGGGCGCGGGACATGGACGCGGACACCCTCGACCGCTCCACGAGGGTGCTCGGCGCGGACCACCCGTCCACGTTGGCCGTGGCGCTGAACCTGGCCATCGACCTGCGGCACCTGGGCGGGGCCGAGGAGTCCTCGGTGTTGCAGGCCAGGACGGTCGACGGGCTGCGCCGGGTGCTCGGCCACCGGCACCCCACGACCGTCCTGGCGGGCAAGTTCACCAGGGCCAACTGCGACATCGACACGATGCAGCTGTGACGGGGCTCAGGAGCGCCCGGCCGCCAACCACTCGACCAGCCGCACGGGATCCGGACGGGTTCCGGTGCGGGCGGAGACCTCCCGGTGCAGCGCGAGGACGACCTCCGGTTCGCGGAACAACAGGTCCGAGCCCAGGGTGAGGGCGAGGCCGACCCACGCCTGCTCGTCGTCGGCGTCCGCGACGACGCGCCGCCGGTAGGACACCGCGGCCTCGTCCAGGTCGCCTCGGGCGTAAGCGAGGTCGGCCTCGTCGACGCCCTCGGTGTTGGGGACCTGTCGCAGCGCTTGAGCCTCTAGCAGTGGAACGCGATCGGAGAACGCGCAGTTCAGGTCGTGGTCGACCGTGGTGCGCACCGCGAGGTCCGCCGGGGCACCGCCGGTCGTGGTCCAGGCGTCGACGAGGGCGGCGATGTCGGCCGGGTCGGCCCGGAGGTGCTCGACCCGCCACAGCGCGCGGCGGTCGTGGACGATCTTGGCGACGGGACCCGACCGGTCCTCGGGCGCGAGCTCCGCCTCGCAGACGGCGAGGCGGCGCGACAACGTCTCCAGGAACAGGGTTCCCCACTCGTTGAGCGGGGCCGTGGCCCTGATCTCCTCGATGGCCGAACGCACCTGGAGAGCTCGCAGGACGAAGGCGAACTCCGCCCGTGCCGCCAGGCCCTCGGAGACCTGGCCACGCCGTGCGCACCAGAACTCGACCACGCTGGTGAACGCGTACACGCCGTGGAGCACTCCGTCCAGAGGGCGAGGGCTATCACGCCACGGCGCGAAAAACCGCTGGTCACCGGCGTCGTGCAGGGTCACGGCCTCGAAGACCGCGTTGAGCTTGGAGTGCTGGAGTTCGTGGACCAGCGCCTCGGCCAGCTCGTCCGCCGAAGACTTCTCGGACAGCGCGATCGCCCCGAACGCGGCGGACGACGACGCGGCCACCAGGCCTTCACGGCGGAGCGGCACGAGGCTCAGCAGGCCGTTCGACAGCTCGGTGGCGTAGCCGGGATTCCAGTCCAGGATCACGGACCAGGCGCGGTCCAGTTGCCCGGACCACTCCTTGAACTCGACGTCGGTGAGCGGATCCGGAGTGGAAGGGCTGTCGACGAAGACCCGATGGGGATCCCAGTCGTCGAACACCACGTCCAGCACCGCCCCCGCTGCTTCGGCGCGGTGCTCCCGAATCTCGTGGAACGTGCCGTCGCCCCGGACGGCGAGCACGTCACCGTCGAGACCGAGTTCCAGCCGGGAGCCCGTGCGGGTGAGCCGGACGAAGGCCGTGGAATCGCCGACGGACACCGTGAAGGTCCCCACCGTCGGCAGGGTGACGACACCGCGCACCACCGGCACCTCGGTCGAGAAGTCCACTCCGGTACGGATCGCCGCCGCCGCCGCGATGACGTGCAGCACGCCGATTTCCGCGCGGTTCGCCGGGCTGTCGACGAAACCGTCCACCACCCGTTCGACGGCTCGCCGGAGCCGCAGTCCGACAGCGGGGAACATGATGATCTCGTCCACCACGGCGGGGTCGATCGCCTCCGCGTCGAGGACGAGCCCCCACGCCGCGTCGAAGTCCATCGGCAGGCCGGCCACCACGACGTCGGCGCGCACCAAGCGGAGAAAACTCAGGAGGAGCGCCTTGCGCTGACCGTTCTCGATTCGACGCAGGACGGTCATGGTCTCAGGGGAAACCGGACCTTCGCAGATTTCCTTGAACGCGGCGAACGATAACGAGGAATCTTCCGATCCGCGAATGTCAGACACGCTGTTCCTGCACAAGATCAGAAATCTTGCCCTTGCGGACCTCGGCGCAAATTCGAGAGACTGCCTCATCAAGAATGGGCGATTCGATCGACCCCAGGTCGCGCAAGGTAAGAAAAGCAAGGTCGAACACACGCGCCCCTGCAGCAGGGGGAGAAATCGCCGTCACTGAATGGCCTTGCCTCTCGAGCCGCACTTCGGAAGGCGCCATCATACAACCCCGGCGAGGCAGGAGTGTACAACCCCGACGAAACAGCGGGGCGGGCGCAGGTCCCTCGGGCGTCTTCTTGGCCATGGGCCCACCGGAGAGCGAAGTCGACCGCTCGCTAAATCCAGTTAAACAAATACACCGCCCACCCGCAGTAGTGCGGACCTCTGCCTCAAGGCGACCTGCGGAGGTCGTCGGCCGGCGCGAGGCTGTCACCGGGGTGATCGATGAGTTTCCGTCGCCAGGCGAGTCAACACTGGGACGGACGAGCGAAGGTGGAGTCATGGCGAAGTTGCGCGAAGTCCTGGAGGCCCATGTCGGTGAGGGGGCTGTGCCTGGGGCGGTGGGGTTGGTTGCTCGGGGTGGGCAGGTTGAGGTCGCGGTGGTGGGGGATGTGGATGTCGAGGGGTCCGCGGGTATGGCGCGGGACTCGATTTTTCGGATTGCGTCTGCCAGCAAGCCCGTTGTCGCGGCCGCGGTGATGTTGTTGGTGCAGGACGGGGTGCTCGGGTTGGACGAGCCGGTGTCGCGGTGGTTGCCGGAGTTGGCCGAGCCGGTGGTGGTGCGGACGCCTGCCAGTGCTGTGGACGACGTGGTGGCTGTTGAGCGGCCGGTCACGGTGTTCGACGTGTTGACGTTCCGGTGTGGGTATGGGTTTCCGGATGACTTTTCGCTGCCTGCCGTGCAAATGCTGTTCAGCGAGTCGCTTCAGGGGCCGCCCGAGCCGCAGGGGATGCCGGGGCCGGACGAGTGGATCGCGAAGTTGGCGCGGGTGCCGATGTTGAGCCAGCCTGGTGACAAGTGGCTTTACAACACCGGGTCGGACATCGCGTCTGTGCTGGTCTCGCGGGTGGCCGGGGTGTCGTTGGGGGAATTCCTGGCCGAGCGGGTGTTCGCGCCGTTGGGGATGGTGGACACCGGGTTCTTCGTGCCCGAGGAGAAGCTGTCGCGGTTCACCAGCTACTACCAGCCCGGTGAGAACGGGCTGGAACTGCTGGACCGGCCGGACGGGCAGTGGAAGGTGCCGCCGCCGTTCGAGTCGGGGGCGGGCGGGCTCGTGTCCACGGCGGACGACTGGCTGGCGTTCGGGCGGATGCTGCTGGGTGAGGGGCCCGCGCTGTTGACCGAGGAGTCGCTGCGGCTCATGACGTCCGACCACCTGACGGCCGCGCAGCGCGAGGCGTCGACGCTGTTCCTGGAGGGGCAGGGCTGGGGGTTCGGCGGATCGGTCGACGTCGCCGCCACGGACCCGTGGACCGTGCCCGGTCGGTACGGGTGGGTCGGCGGCACCGGGACGGCCGCCCACGTCGTCCCCTCCACCGGCGCGGTGACGGTGCTGATGAGCCAGTTGGCGATGACGGGGCCGACGCCGCCCACGCTGATGCGGGACTTCTGGACCTACGCGGCGACCGCCTAGCCGCGGGAGAGCCACTCCAGCGCGGGTTCGACGCGGTCGAGGATCGAGACGTGGCCGTCGCGCGGGCTGAGCCACAGCTCGGCGCGGGGACGGCAGCGGTTCGCCAGCCACTCGCCGTGCTCGCTGGGCACCATGCGGTCGAGCACGCCGTGCACGAAGAGGAGCGGCGCGGTCACCTCGGCGGGGTCGAAGCCCCACGGTCCGACGAGGGCGAGGTCGTCGTCGACCAGGCCGTCCAGGCTCGCGTTCATGGCCGCGCCCGCGTTGTCGCCCAGCGAGGTCCACGGGCCCGCGAGGGCGGCGTGGTCGGCGTCGGTGAACACCTCGGGGTCGAAGGGGGCGTTCGCCAGGTGCGCCTCCAGCGCGGCGCGGCCCGCGACGGACGCGCGCAGCTCGGCGACGCCCGCCGGGGCCATGCCCGCGAACCAGTCCAGGCCGTCGGCGGACAGCGGGGCCGGGCCGGAGATCGACACCACGCCGACCACGCGGTCACCGAGCAGCGCGCCGCACGCCAGCGCGTGCGGGCCGCCGCCGGAGTGGCCCGCGACGGCGAAGCGGTCCAGGCCGAGCGCGTCGGCGATGGCGGCCACGTCGCCGGCGACCGCCGCGATGTCCCGGCCGGGCAGCCGCGTGGAACCGCCGTAGCCCGCGCGGTCGTGGGCCAGCAGCCGGACGCCGTGCTCGGCCGCCGCCTCCAGCATGGGAGCCAGCAGGTCGCCGGTCTGCGGCGAGCCGTGGTGCCAGAACACCGGCAGGCCGCCGGAACCGCTGTCGTGCACGCGCAGCGTGCGGCCGTCCGCCAGGTCGAGTTCCACCCGGCGAGGCTACGCGTCACGTCCGCGCAGCACGAGGTAGCCGCCGATCAGCGACACCGCCGTCCACGCGGCCAGCACCAGCAGCCCCGCCCACGGGCCGATCACCGGGTCGGCCTGCTGCCCCACCTTCACGATCGACGAGCCCGCCTGGTCCGGCAGGTAGTGCGCGACCTCCCGCAGGCCCGGCACGACGGTCGCCAACGGCGACAGGACGAACACGAACGACAGCACGACCGTGAGCGCCAACGCGGTGTGCCGCAACAGGGTTCCGACGCCGAGGGCGAACAGGCACAGCAGCGTCAGGTACAGCGGGGTGCCGAGCACGACCCGGATCGCGCCGTCACTGCTCCACGACGGCCCGTACTTGCCCAGCGTCCAGTGCGCCGTCAGGAAGGTCGCGAACACGGTGGCGTAGGAGAGGACCAGTGCGACCGACGCGCACACGGCAATCTTGGCCGCGTAGAAGCGCCCACGGCTCGGGACCGCGGTCAGCGACGTGCGGATCATGCCGCCGCCGTACTCGCCGCAGATCACCAGCACGCCGAACGCCGCCAGCGCGAGCTGCGCGTACAGCACGCTGACCATCGCGTCGGTCACCGGCTCGAAGTCCTCGCGCACCAGCGGCAGCCCGCGCTCGAAGGCGATCCGGACCGACGTCAGGCTCACCACGCCGAGGCCGACGGCGATCACGAACACCAGCGCGAGCGTGATCACCGTGGACCGCAGGGTCCGGATCTTCGTCCACTCCGCCCTAAGCACCGGTGCCTCCCGTGAGCCGGAAGAACGCGTCCTCCAACGAGTCGGCGCGGTCGACGAACTCTGCCGTGCCGGTGTCGGCGAGCAGCCTGCCGCGGCCGATGACGACCAGGTGGTCGGCAGTGACGGCCATCTCGCTCATCAGGTGGCTGGAGACGAACACCGTCCGTCCCTCCCCGGCCAGGTCTCGCAGCAGCGTCCGGATCCAGCGGACGCCCTCCGGGTCGAGGCCGTTGACCGGCTCGTCCAGCAGCAGCACCTCCGGGTCGCCGAGCAGGGCCGCGGCGAGGCCCAGGCGTTGGCCCATGCCCAGCGAGAACGTCCGGGTGCGCCGGTCGGCGACGTCGGCGAGCCCCACCAGGTCCAGCACCTCCCCCACCCGGCGCAGCGGGATCCGGGCCGCGTGGGCCAGCCACGTGAGGTGGTTGCGGGCGGTGCGGCCGTCCTGGCGGGCTCCGGCGTCCAGCAGGGCGCCGACGTGCCGCGCGGGTTCCGGCAGGTCGCGGTAGGGCTTGCCGCCGATGAGGGCGTCGCCGCGGGTGGGACGGTCCAGGCCGAGGAGCAGCCGCAGGGTCGTCGACTTGCCCGCGCCGTTGGGGCCGAGGAACCCGGTCACCCGGCCCGGTCGCACGGTGAACGTCAGGCCGTCCACGGCGGTGGTCCGCCCGTAGCGCTTGGTCAGTTGTCGCAACTCGATCACCGGACGAGCCTCCCGTGGCGGCGGAGCCCGCACATCGGTCCCGCGGTCGACCGGGAAGGCGTTGGCGGGGCCGGAAATCCGCCTCCGGGACGTCATTCCCCAGGGGGAGGTGGCACGGGCGCGCGCCCAGTACCGTGACGCGGTGGCCGACTTCCGACACCTGCGCCCCGGCGAGTTGGTGGCGGTCGACTGCGCGGCCGCCGTCGCGTTGACGGGGCTGTACGCGGTGCTCGCCTGCCCGCTGTGGCTCGCCGCGGCGCTGGCGCTCCCGGTCGCCGCGCGCAGGCTGTGGCCGGTGCCGGTGTTCGGGGTCGTCGCGGCGGTGTCGGTGGCCGCGGAACTGGCGGGGCTGGTGCGGGAACCCTTCCTGGCGGCGGCTTTCGCGCTGTACTGGGTCGCCGTGACGCGGCCGGGGCCGTGGCGCGTGCCGACCGCGCGGATCGGCGCGGCGGGTGTCGTCGTGCTGCTCGGGAGCCTGGTCGTGGGGTCGCCGGTGCCCGGCGGGGTGTACCCGTTCCTCGGGCTGGCGCTGCTGGCGATGGCGTGGACGGCGGGGCGGGCGGTCCACGAGCGGCGGGCGTACGCGGCGCGGGCGGCGCACCGGCTGGCGACCCGCGCGGTGGCCGAGGAACGGCTGCGGATCGCCCGCGAACTGCACGACGTGGTGGCGCACAGCATCGGCGTGATCGCGGTGAAGGCCGGCGTGGCCAACCATGTGCTGGCGGTCCGGCCGCAGGAGGCGGGCGAGGCGCTGCGGGTGATCGAGACCGCGAGCCGGTCGGCGCTGGCCGAGATGCGGCACCTGCTCGGCGCGCTGCGGTCCGGCCCGGTCGACGAGCCCGACCTGAAACCCGCGTCCGGGTTGGCGGCCCTGCCCGAACTGGTGGCGCGCGCGGAAGCGGCGGGGGTCTCGGTGGACGCGCGGATCCACGACGTCGACGGGCTGCCCGAGGGGATCGACCGGTCGGCGTACCGGATCGCGCAGGAGGCGCTGACGAACGTGATCAAGCACGCCGCGCCCGCCCGGTGCGCGCTCGTGGTCGAGGTGGACGGCGGTGAGCTGCGGATCGACGTGACCGACGACGGGCGGACGACCGCGCCGTCGCCCGAGGGGCACGGGCTGATCGGGATGCGGGAACGGGTCGCGCTCTACGGCGGCACGTTCAGCGCTGGTCCACTGCCGGGCGGCGGCTTCGCCGTGCGGGCGCGAATCCCTTGCGGGGCACCGTGATCCGGGTGCTGATCGCGGACGACCAGGCGTTGCTGCGGGGCAGTTTCCGGGTGCTGGTGGAGACCGAGCCGGGGCTGACCGTCGTCGGGGAGGCGGAGAACGGCGCGCACGCGGTGGAACTGGCCCGCGAGCACCGGCCGGACGTGGTGCTGATGGACGTGCGGATGCCGGTCCTGGACGGCATCGAGGCGACCCGGATCATCCGCGCCACCACCGGGTCACGGGTGCTGGTGCTGACGATGTTCGACGTGGACACGTCGGTGTTCGCCGCGCTGCGGGCGGGCGCGAGCGGCTTCCTGCTCAAGGACGTCCCGCCCGCCGACCTGCTGCGGGCGATCCGGGTCGTGGCCGACGGCGACGCCCTGCTCGCGCCGACCGTGACCCGGCGGCTGATCGCGGAGTTCTGCCGCAGCCCGGAGAACCCGCCGCCCGCGCCGGAACTGGCCGGGGTGACGGCGCGGGAACGCGAGGTGCTGGTGGAGGTCGCGCGCGGCCTGCCGAACGCGGAGATCGCCCGCAAGCTGCACATCAGCCAGGCCACCGTGAAGACCCACCTCAGCCACCTGTTCGACAAGCTCGACGTCCGCGACCGCGTGCAACTGGTGATCATCGGCTACGAGACCGGCCTCGTCACGCCCGCCCGGCGGGCGTGAGGTCAGGTCAACTCCTTGGCGTACCAGACCTCGGCGTACGGGCCCTCGGAGTAGGCCGGGACCTCGGCGTAGCCGTTCTTGAGGTACAGCGCGCGGGCCTCCACGAGGTCGAGGCGGGTGTCCAGGACGATCCGCTCGGCTCCCAGGTCGCGGGCGGCGGTCTCGACGGCCGCCAGCAGCCCGGCGCCGCCGCCGGTGCCGCGGCGGTCGGGGCGGACGTAGACGCGGGTCAGTTCGACGGTCGTGGGGTCGAGGACCTTCAGGCCCCCGCACGCCGCCGCGACGCCGTCGTGGCGGCCGACGAGGAACACGCCGGTCGGGGGTGCGAGGTGGTCGCTGGGCATGGTGGCCAGGCCGTGCTCGATCTCCTCGGACGTCGAGTCGCGGTCCTCGTGGAGGCGGTAGTAGCGGTCGGAGACGTCGACGAGGTACTCCCGGAGGAGGGCGAGGGACTCGGCGGAGTCGACGGGTTCGAGCGCGAACGCCCAGGACTGGTCGGTGGTCATGGCGGTCAGTCTCGCCGGGGGCCCGGTCGTCGCGCGCGCCATTTACCGGCGGTAATTCGTGGATTCCCGCCGAAGTGGAAAACCGCGTCAATCCGGGTAAACAGACTCGATCGGGTGACTTCGCGTGGATGAATTCGCATCGGTAACGCGAGCGACACGACCGGCGACATAGCGCTCAGAACACCGGCGGGATTTCAAGGACGAAAGCCTGCCAGCCACATCGACACGGCGCGGTATCGGATTAGCCGACCGCGCAGTCCCCGCACGGAGGGCCGATGGCCACCTCATCAAGCACGCTCATGGGCGAACTCAAAGCACTGCGCCGTGGCCGCGGAGTGCAAGCGCCGGGGATCGACCGACTGGTCGGCCCGGCATTGCGCGCGGTGTGCGGAATCGGCGAATTCGACGGCGCGGAGGTGGTGAGGGAAAAACTCCGCACCTGGGTCGACTCGATGGTCCGGTCCTTTCCCGAAGACCTCCGGCTCGCCGTCACGACGCCGCTCGCCCTGCACGAGGACGCGCAGCACGCGTTCCTCGCGCACCGGATCCAGTGGCTCGCCGACCTGGCCGACCGCGACTCGCGCACCATCCGCCGCCGCATCGACGACGGCCTGACCAGGCTGGTCGAGGCCGCGTCCAGGCACGCGGCCCGCGACGCCGCCCCGGACGGGTGGCACATCCAGCAGCTCCACGTGCTGCTCAGGCTGGACGGGGCCGCGCCCGCGTGCACCGAGCGGTGGACGATCGCGGCCGAGCGCGACGGCGTCGACGAGATCCCGTGGCCCGTCACCGCGCGGGGCGAGTTCTCCGGCGACCACGACATCCGCGTCGTGCACGGCGTTCTGCTCACCGACGGCGGACTCCGCCTCCCCCGACCGCTGATGGCCGGGGAAACGCAGGAATTCTCACTCGACGTGCGGATTCCCCGAATTCACCAGGTGCGCCCGGTGCACCAGTTCCGCACGTCCCGCCGGTGCGACCGGTTCGACCTCGTCGTGCGATTCCACCCGGACCGTTTGCCGACCGGGGTTTCCACCCTCGGCGAGCAGGGTGAACCGCTGGCCGTGAACTCGGTCGGAGAAGTCGAGATGTCGTTCCGCGACACCATTCCCGGCCGTGATTACGGAATCCGCTGGACGCCTCGGGAAACGGCGGCCCCCAGACCGCCGACGGTATTGGAACCCCGCGGAACCCGGTGCGCGCACGCCGACTGCGCGGACGAACCGGTGGGCGGGCACTCGTCGTGGACCGCCCACCTGGGCCAGACCGGGAGCTGACTCACCGGAGGGCGGCGTCGACCAGCAGTTCGGCGATCTCGCGGGCGTCCCGCACGGGGGCCCCGTCGTCGAGCGAGGTGGCCAGCGCCGTCGCCCCCTCGAACAGGACGGCCAGACGCCTGCCCAGCTCCTCGGGGTCGGCGGCGCCGGCCTCGGCGGCGGTCTCGACCAGCCGCCGGGTGAACGCCCGCTTGTGCTCGGCCACGGCCTCGCCCACCCCCGGCAGGTTCCCGGCCGACTCGACGGCCGCGTTGTGGAACGCGCAGCCGCGGACCAGCCCGGCCGCGGGCTCCACGAAGATCGCCAGCAAGCGTTCGCGAGGGGTGAGGTCGGCGCGGTCGACGCCCTGCTCCGCGGATGAGGTCTGACCCGCCAGGTACTCCGCCACCAGCGCGTTCTTGCTCGGGAAGTGCTGGTAGAAGGTGCGCTTCGAGACGTGCGCGAAGTCGGTCAGGCGCTCCACACCGGTCGCGTGGACGCCCTCCTCGTAGAACAGCGTCGCCGCCGCCCAGAGGATGCGGTCGCGGGCGCCGCGGCCGCCGCGCGGTTGGGCTTCGGGGATGCGGGCCACTCTTCGAGTATACCGATCGTTGTACTTCGCCGTCGACGTGAGCTACCGTCGATGAAGTACAACGATCGTTCTACTTGAGAGGTGAGCCCCGTGCGGCACATGACCTTCGGTCGCAACAACGGACTGCGCGTCCCCGAGTACGCGCTCGGCGCGGGCATGTTCGGCACCCGCTGGGGCACGGGGGCGGACCTCGACGAGTCGCGGCGGATCCTGGACCGCTACGCCGAGGCGGGCGGGACGTTCATCGACACCGCCGACAGCTACCAGTTCGGCCAGTCCGAGGAGGTCCTGGGCGAACTGCTCGAGGACTCCCGGTCCCGGTTCACGGTGGCCACGAAGTTCACCATCGGCACCGAGCCGTCCATCCTCGGCACCGGCAACAGCCGCCGCAGCATGACGACCGCCGTCGAGGCCAGCCTGCGCCGACTCCGCACGGACCACCTCGACCTGCTGTGGACGCACTTCCCGGACACCGTCACGCCGGTCGACGAGATCGTCCGCACCCTCGACGACCTGGTCCGCGCGGGCAAGGTCCTCTACGGCGGCCTGTCGAACTTCCCGGCGTGGCGCACCGCCCGCGCCGCCACGCTCGCCGACCTGCGCGGCCTGTCCCCCATCGCCGCCGTCCAGTACGAGTACAGCCTGGTCGAGCGCACGGCCGACCGCGAGGTCGTGCCGATGGCCGACGCGCTGGGCCTCGGCGGCGCGCAGTGGTCACCGCTCGCGGGCGGGCTGCTGTCCGGCAAGTACCGCGAGAGCGACGCGGGCAGGCTCACCACGTTCGGCAACGTGATCCACACCGAGGACACCGCCCGCAAGACCGCCGTGATCGACACCCTCCTGAAGGTGGCCGACACCCTCGGCGTGCCCCCGGCCCAGGTCGCCGTCGCCTGGCTGCGCAAGCACAACGAGCGGTGGAACACCCCCGCGGTCACGATCATCGGCCCGCGCACCGTCGACCAGCTGGACGGCTACCTGGCCGCCCTGGACCTCGACCTGCCCGACGAGCACTACGCGCTGCTCGACGAGGTGAGCCGCCCCGACCTCGGCCAGCCGCACGAGCAGATCGCCGCGAACCGCGACCGCCACCTCGGCGGCCCCGGCTTCCGCACCCCGGTCATCACCGTGGCGTGAACATGGCGAGGTGGGCGCGTGACCGCGACGATGGTGGGGTCGGTCTCACCGGAGCAGGGAGCGCTTGTCGATGGACAACACGGAGTTCGTCTACACGACCTACATCAACACCACCGCCGAGGAGTTGTGGGAGGCGTTGACGGACCCGGCGTTCACCAGCCGGTACTGGGGTGCGACGTTCGAGTCCGAGTGGACGCCGGGGGCGTCGATGAGCTGGACCGAGGGCGGGCTCAAGACCGTGGACCCGGCGCAGGTGGTGCTGGAAGCCGAGCCGCCGTACCGGTTGGCGTACACGTGGCACACGTTCACGCCGGAGTTCGGCGAGGTGCACGGGATGAACCCCGAGGTGGTCGCGGCGATGGCGGAGGAACCGCGGTCGAAGGTCGCGTTCGACGTGGCGCCGCACGAGAAGATCGTCAAGCTGACCGTGACGCACGACGGGTTCGAGCCCGAGAGCACCGTGCACGCGGGCATCTCCGAGGGCTGGCCGCTGATCCTGTCGAGCCTGAAGTCGCTGCTGGAGACGGGGCAGGCGCTCTGACGTAGACCGAACGGCCCACCGCGCGCCGAAACCCGAGCAGTCGCCCCCGGTAGTTCCTCGGGTGGCCGGGAAACCGCTCGCGCCGACCGTCGACACCGCGTTCGGCCGGAACGGGAGCCTGGTCGTCGACCGGACGCCGTGCTGCTGGCCGAGCACGTGCCGGTCCCCCTCGACCCAACCCGTGCGCTGCTGCGCGCCAACCCCGAGTGGGGGGCCGAGGAGTTCACCGCGGAGTCGGTGCCGGCGTGGCCGGTCGACTGGCCGAACTTCCTCGACGAGTACCCCTCCGTTACCGGTGACCTGGAGTCCTGGCCGCACCGGTCGGCGGTGGTGTTCGGTGACTGATCGAGGTCCGATGCACCCGCTCGGATAACTCGTTGGTCCGGTTGTAGCATGCACGCTTCGCCGTCATCGGAAATCTCGGGAGCCAGCCGCAAGGTGCGATCGCCATGTCCTTCCTGACTGTTTCCGCGCTGCCGCTCGCCGCATTTTCGGTCGAGCCGCAGGTGGCGGACGTGAACGTTCACGCGGGGCGTTGTCCGAAAACACCGTTGTGGGTGTCGATTTCGCGAAACGTGCACGGGAAGAGGGGCCTTCCGGTGGGAAGGACACCGCATTCCGCACGATCGCGGACCGATCACGTCGGCGTGCCCGACGCCACCCGGCTGACCTGCCGCGATCTCCGTACTATTGCGCTGACCAGCGACAACGTGACCGGCGTCCGAACGCCAAATGAGACGCGACCTCTGGAGTCCCGGACCGCCGGGACGTGGGGGTGGACCACTTCCCCGAGCTGATCCGAATAACGTCGATCACTTCACCATTGGCCAGGTGCCATGCGCACAGGTACCTTTTTGCTGGGCACGGGTATGAACACCGAGGTGCACTGTGGGAACACTTTTTCTTTCGCTGCCTATGTACCGCGACGTCGACTCCTCCGGTGCGCCCGCATGACGGCGCCGATACCGTCGACGTCATTGCCCGTGTCCTCGTCCCGCACCCGTTCGGGCCACCGGGTGAAACTGGCCCGCGCGTGGGCGAATTCGCTGGACGGGACCGCTTTCATCCCCCTGGAGAACGCCGCGTTCCGGCTCCGGCTGGAGCACGTCGTGGACCGGCTGGTCGACGCGGTGCTCGCCGAGCGGCTCGCGGAGGACCGCGTGCGGTCGACGGGCCGCGACCTCGTGGCCTGGGGCTGCACCGGCGCGCAGAGCCTCCAGGTGACCATGGAGGTCCTCGGCAGGGGGCTGCTGGAGTTACCCGGTGCGGCCAAGCGCGCCGAGCGGATCGTGCTGGTCCTCGGCTCGTTGGCCGCCGGGTACACCGAGGCGCTGCGGATCTCGACCATGGAGCAGCAGGAGAGCATGAGCCAGGCGCTGCTCAAGGCCCTGCACGAGTCGCGGCGGCAGGCGCGGGCGGTCGAGGCCGAGTTCGAGGACGTGGTCGAGAACTCGGTCAACGGGATCGTGCTGACCGACCGGGACGGAACCTTCTTGCGCGCCAACGACGTGCTGGGCGAGATCCTCGGCCACACGCGGGACGAGATGGACGGCCTGTCGCTGTTCGACCTCGTCCGCCCCGCGGAGGAGCGGCAGCTCCGGGACGCCTACGCCACGCTCGTGACCGGGGCGGCGCACCGCGTGCAGTGCGAGTTGCGGTTGCTGCGCAAGGACGGCGACAGCGCGTGGGCCACGGTGACGGTGACCGCGCCGGGCGGCGCGGGGCCGACCGGCCGGTTCGTCGTCGTGGTGGAGGACCGCACCGAGCTGAACCTGCTGCACGGCCAGCTCAACCACCAGGCGCTGCACGACATGCTGACCCGGCTGCCGAACCGGCAGTACTTCACCACCAGCCTGGAACGGGTGGTGCGGCACGCGTCCCCGTCGACCGGCATCACCCTGTACCACCTGGACCTGGACGCGTTCTCGCTGATCACGCACGGCCTGGGCCGCCGGGTGGGTGATCTGCTGCTGGACAGCGTCGCGCACAGGCTGGAGGGGCTGTTCGAGGGCGAGGACGCGATGGTCGCGCGGTTCGGCGCGGACGAGTTCGCCGTGCTGGTCGAGAACTCCCCCACCACGCCGGACGCGGCGACGACCGTGCGGCGGATCAACGAGGAGCTGTCCGAGCCGGTCTACGTCGGCGGGCACGCCGTCGCGTCGCCCGCGAGCATCGGCGTCGTGGACCGGCCGCCCGCCGGGATGGACGCGGCGTCGCTGCTGGAGGCCGCGGAGATGACGCTGGCCAGGGCGAAGCGCAACGGCCGCGCGCAGTGGGCGCTGTTCGACCCGTTCCAGGACGACCGCGACCGCGAGGTGTTCGGCCTCGCCGTGTCGCTGCCGGGCGCGTGGGAGAACGGCCAGCTCAGCGTGGAGCACCGGCCGCTGGTGCGGCTCGCGGACGGCGAGGTCGTCGGCCTGGACGCGGTGCTGTCGTGGGAGCACCCGTACCGCGGCCTGCTGCCGCACGAGCGGTGCGCGGAACTGGCCGAGGAGACCGGGCTGATCCTGCCGCTGGGCGGCTGGCTGCTCGGGTCCGCCTGCCGCGACGCGGAACGGCGGCGCGCCGACCTGGCCGACTCCCCGCCGCCGCACGTCGGGCTCACGCCGAACCAGGCGTCCGACCCCGACCTGCTCGGCCGGGTGCTGGGCGTCCTGGACGACACCGGGCTGCCCGCCGACCGGCTGTGGCTCGGGATCCCCGCCGCCGCGCTCGCCCAGGACGGCGGCGAGGCGGCGGAGAACCTGCGACTGCTGGCGGGCGCGGGCGTGGCGACGGAGATCCTGGACTTCGGCACCTGCCCCGCCGACCTCGCGCACCTGGAGGACCTCCCCGTGCGGGCGGTCCGGATCGCCCGGCGGCTGGTGCGCAGGCAGGCCCGGCACGCGGGTGAGGACTCCCTGGTCACGGCGGCGCTGCGGGAGGTGCTGGCCGTCGTGCGCCGGACCGGGACGACGGTGATCGTCGACGGCGTCGACACCCCCGAGCAGGCCGAGTGGTGGCGGTGCGTGGGCGCGGACGTGGCTCAGGGGGCGTTCACGGCGGGGTGACCCGCCGCAGCACCACGACCGGCAGGGTCCTGGTCGTGGACCGCTGGTAGTCGGCGTAGCCGGGCGCGACGGACACGACCAGGGCGAACAAGCGGTCGCGGTCGGCTCCCTCAGCGGGTTCGGCGTGCGCGGCGAACACCTCGTCGCCGTGCTCGACCGTCACCCCCGGATGGGCGAGGACGTTGTGGTACCAGGCCGGATGCCGGGGCGCGCCCCCCGCGGAACCGACGACCAGCAGGCGCTCGCCGTCGTGGACGACGCCGAGCGGAACGGTGTGGGGCCTACCGGACCTGGCTCCGGTGGTGGTGAGCAGGACCAGGTCGGCGGCCTCGAACGGACCACCCACCCGACCGCCGTTGGCGCGGAACTCTTCGATGACCTGACGGGTGAAGTCTGCGTAGCTCAAGGGATCGGACTCCCGAGACGGTGCCTCCATGAGTCGGCGTTCGCTTCACCGACGTCACGCGACATCGCCA
Source organism: Umezawaea sp. NPDC059074 (assembly GCF_042738955.1). Taxonomy (NCBI): domain Bacteria; kingdom Bacillati; phylum Actinomycetota; class Actinomycetes; order Pseudonocardiales; family Pseudonocardiaceae; genus Umezawaea; species Umezawaea sp. NPDC059074. The sequence goes on along the minus strand of NZ_JBHYHC010000025.1, from coordinate 25,812 downwards.
TTCGACCCGTTCTCGTCCTCCCGTGTCAACCCGGCGGCGGCGAGCAGCACGAGCCCGCCGAGCGCGGCCACGGCGAGGTTCGCGTACAGCTCGTAGCCCACCAGGAAGTCGAACCGCGGGATGACGAAGCGGTTCACGGAGTTGAGCAGGAAGCCGAAGAACGGCTGGAACGCCAGGTGGTCGATCGTGCCGCTGACACCCAGCGCGAGCAGGACGACACCCACCAGTTCGAGGGCTTTGCGCATGGGTCCGACGTTAGCCGGCCGTCTCCCGGTCCGGGATCGTCCGTCGGGCTGGGTCGGCTCGTACCCAAGTAGCCGAAAAGTCCGACTTAGGTATCGAACGCACGAGAACGGCGAACGCGGTCGGTACGTTCGGGCCCATGGAAGGTTCGGCGCGTCGGCGCACCCCGCGGGACTGGGCCGTGGACATCACGCTGTTCCTGGCGTCGGTGCTTTTCGGCGTCGTGATCGGCGGGGACCGCCTGGTCAACGGGTGGCTGCCCGACCCGGCGTGGCTGTTCCCCGTGGACGTCACGACCTGGGTGATCGCCTCCGTCGGGCTGTGGTGGCGGAGGCGCTGGCCGGTGCAGTTCGCCGCGCTCGTGCTCATCTTCGCGGCGTTCGCCGAGCTGTCCGCGCTGGCGATGCTGATCGCGCTGTTCACCCTCGCCATCCACCGGCCGCCGCGGGTCACGATGACCGTGTTCGCGGTGTTCCTGCCGACGACGGTGCTGTCGGTCGTGATCCGGCCCGAACCCGAGATCCCGTTCCAGCTGCTGCTCGCGTTCGGCATCGCCCTGCAAGGAGCGGCGATCGGGTGGGGGCTGTTCATCCACCACCGGCGGCAGCTCATCGTGACGCTGCGGGACCGGGCGGCGCGGGCCGAGACGGAAGCGCACCTGCGGGCCGAACAGGTGCAGCACGAGGTGCGGGAAGCCATCGCGCGGGAGATCCACGACGTGCTGGGGCACCGGTTGTCGCTGCTGAGCGTGCACGCCGGGGCGCTGGAGTACCGGCCGGACGCGCCCGCCGCGGACATCGCTCGCGCGGCGAAGGTGATCCGGGAGAACTCGCACCAGGCGTTGCAGGACCTGCGCGAGGTGATCGGGGTGTTGCGAGCGCCGGTCGGGGAGCTGCCGCAGCCGACGTTCGCCGATCTGGCGCTGTTGGTGGAGGAGTCGGCTGGGGCGAACATGCCGGTGTCGTTGCGGTCCTCGGTGGTCGGGGAGGTGCCGGACACGACCGGTCGGGCGGTGTACCGGATCGTGCAGGAGAGTTTGACGAACGCTCGGAGGCATGCGCCTGGGTCCGAAGTGGACGTTTCGGTGTCGGGGTCTGGTGAGGCTGGGATCACGGTGGCGGTGGTCAACGGGAGGTCTGTTTTGGCGGCTTCTCCCGGTGCGGAAGGGCGCGGGTTGTTGGGGTTGGCGGAGAGGGTGGCGTTGGCGGGGGGAACGTTGGAACACGGGCCTACCGGGGCGGGTGGGTGGCGGGTCGAGGCGTGGCTACCGTGGCCGACGTGACCGAGATCAAGGTGCTCATCGTCGACGACGATCCGTTGGTGCGGGCCGGGTTGGTGATGATGTTGGGTGGGGCTCCGGACCTGCGGATCGTCGGAGAGGCCGGGGACGGGTCGAAGGTGCTGGCGCTGGTCGATCGGCTGGTGCCGGACGTGGTGTTGATGGACATCCGGATGCCGGTGGTGGACGGGTTGGCGGCCACCGAGGCGTTGCGGGCTCGGGGGCGGGCTCCGGAGGTGATCGTGTTGACGACGTTCGACGCGGATCAGCACGTGTTGCGGGCGTTGCGGGCTGGGGCGGCCGGGTTCCTGCTGAAGGACACGCCGCCTTGGGAGATCGTGGAGGCGGTGCGGCAGGTGGCTCGGGGGTTGCCGGTGTTGTCGCCCGCCGTTACCCGGCGGTTGATGGCTCGGGTCGCGGAGAGTGGGCAGGATCGGCGGCGGGACGTGGCGTTGGGGCGGTTGGGGTTGTTGAACGCTCGGGAGCGGGGAGTAGCCATGGAGGTGGGGAGGGGGCGGTCGAACGCGGAGATCGGGAGTGCGTTGCACATCAGCGTGCCCACGGTGAAGACGCACGTGTCGAGTGTGTTGACGAAGCTGGATTTGAACAACCGGGTGCAGATCGCGTTGTTGGTGCATGACGCTGGGTTGCTGGAGTGAGGCCTCGTGTGAACGGGTGAGGGAAAGGTGCGGGTGAGGCGGGCTGGGGCTCGTGGGGTTCCGGTGTTCGTGCGATGGGTTTCGTGGGGGGCGCGGCGTTCGATGGTGGAACTTGACCGGTTCTGCTGAGGGAGAGCGTTGTGAGGTTTCGGAAGATCGCGGCTGTTGTGGGTGCTGTGGCTGTGATGGGGGTGTCGGTGGTTGGGGCGTCTGCCTCGCCGGTGGCTGTTGCTGCCAAGCCGACTGTGGTGTTGGTGCACGGGGCGTTCGCTGACGGGTCCAGTTGGAACGGGGTCATCGAGCGGTTGCAGCGGGATGGGTACGACGTTGTCGCGCCTGCTGTGCCGTTGCGGGAGTTGGCTTCCGATTCGGCGTACGTGGCTGATGTGGTGCGGAGTGTGGGTGGGCCCGTGGTGTTGGTCGGGCATTCGTACGGGGGTGCGGTGATCAGTCAGGTTGCCGCTCAGGTGCCTGGAGTCAAGGCGTTGGTGTACGCGGCGGCGTTCATCCCGGTGGCCGGGGAGTCGTTGGGGCAGTTGAACGCGCAGTTCCCCGGGTCGTTGTTGGGGCCGGATACGACTCGGACCGTGGGTGGGGATCTGTACGTGAAGAAGGAGAGTTTTCGGGCGGTGTTCGCCGGGGATCGGTCTGCTCGGGACGCTGCGGTGATGGCTGCTGCTCAGCGGCCTGTGGTGGGGGCTGTGTTGGGGGAAGCGGCTGCGGCTACGGCGCCTGCTTCTGTGCCTGACTACGCGATTGTTGCCACGGAGGACAAGGCTATTCCGGCTGATGCTGAGAGGTTCATGGCCAGGCGGGCTGGGGCTTGGACGGTGGAGGTTCGGTCTGCGCATGACCTGCCTGTGTCGCATCCCGAGGTTGTTGCTTCGGTGATCGAGAAGGCTGCTCGGGGGAGGTAGGGGTGAGGGTCTTTGGAGAGGTGGCTTCACCCCGATCGCGCGATTATTTCGATGCTTTTCCGTCTTTGTCAAGGCTGGAAAGACGCCTTGACAAAGACGGAAAAGCACGAAGGGCGCTCAGGATCGGGGTGAGGCCGGGGGTCTGGGCGCCGCCCTGGTTGCGTGCTTTTGTTTGAAGTGCGGTGGGAAAGTGTGAAGGTCTGCGTGGCCGAGTGGTCACGTGGCCGGGTGGGTCAGCTTGGGGTCTAGTGCGGCTCTAGGGCTGGTGGTCATGCTTGTGGTGACGGGTTGGCCAGGCCAGTCATGTGGGTCGTGTGCGAGCCAGGTTGGTCCTGTGGGTTGCTCGTCTTTGCTTGGTGCCCCGCCTGCTCCTGTTAGGGAGTGGGCGGGGTTTCTCGTTGGAGGACCAAGCGAGTCAGTTGTACTCGGGAATTGATTTCCAGTTTGGTGAAGACCGCTCGTAGGTGGGTGCCTACTGTGCTGGGTGAGACCACTAGTTCTTCTGCTGCTGAGCGGTTGGTGTGGCCTGCTGCCACTAGTAGCGCTATGCGGCGTTCTGTGGTGGTGAGGGCGTCCCAGCCTGTTTCCGGGCGTTTTGGTGTTGGGGACCAGCGGCGGCGGCGGGCTCCTGTGGCGTGCAGGATTCGTTGCACTCGTGCTGCCGGGGCTGTGGCTTCCAGGGCTGCGTAGCGGTCTCGGGACTGGTCCAGGAAGGTGATTGCCGTGGGGCGGTCCGAATCCAGGAGTGCTTTGCCGTGTTCCTCCTCTGCGCGGGCCAGGAGGAGTGGGCGTGGGGATGCTTGGAGGAGTTTCAGGGCCTTGGTGTGGTCGCCTGCCGCTAGGGCTGCTGCGCCGTCCAGGCTGGGTACGCCTGGGGTGCGGGTGGCGAGGGTTGCTAGGGCCTTTGCTGCTGTGGGGGCTGGGAAGGCTTGGAGCAGGAAGTCTGCTTTCCACGGGATTTCGGTGTTTTCCACGAGGTCCACAAGGGACTCCGAGGTGTCGATCAAGGCTCGTAGCAACGGGTTGTGGCCGTTGTGGTGTTCTGCTGTGGCCAGGTGGGTTCTTGCTGCTGGGAGGTCGCCCTGGAGCAGTGCTGTGGTGACGAGGATGTGGTGGACCTCGTTGTGCAGTGCGTGGTCCAGGAGGTCGTCCATCAGTCTGACCGCGTCCTTGGCGGCTGTGCGGGCCTCGGTGATGTTGCCCTCGCCCAGGTTCAGGTGGGCGCGGAGCCAGGCCAGGCGGGCTGATTGCCAGGAGTCCGTTGTGGAGGCTTGGTCGAGCCATTCGCGTGCGGTCTGGAAGTCGTCCAGGTGGGAGAGGGCTACTGCTCGGCGTAGGCCGAGGAACATCGGGGAAGGGCAGCCCAGGTCGTGTTCGGCGGACGTCGCTTGGGTGAGGGCTTTGGTGTACAGCTCTACGGCTGTGCGGTGGTCGTCGTTGTGGTCTGCCTGGCGGGCTGCTGCCGCGTAGGTGATGGCTGCCGCTACCGGGTCGTCGGGGATTTCTGTGGTGGGGGTGCCCAAGGCGGCTGCGCGGAAGGCTTGGAGGCGGGTGTGGAGTGGTGGGCTGGTGCGGGGGTCCGGGGTGGTGGTGAGGGTCTCGTGCTGGTTGGTGGCGAAGCGCCACGGGGCCAGGAGGAGGTGGACCGTTGCCTGTTGGTCCGGGGTGAGGGGGCCTGCCAGGAGGTGGTGGGAGAACGTTGCGGCGTCCTGGTGGTGGCGGGCGGTGACGAGGATCGAGATGACGTCCTGGCCCACCTCGCCCCAGAGGGGGTCGTCCTGGTCCAGGAGTGCGAAGGCCTCGCGGATGAGGTGCATCGACGTGATGGCCATGGTGCCGAGGATTTCGTGTGCTGCTCGGCGGAGGACGTCCACCGCTTTGGTGTCGCCGGGGGTGGCGGTGGCGAGGATGTGGGGGGCCGCTTCCGCGTGGCCTCTGCCGGTGGTCAGGAGGTGGTCCACGAAGGTGCGGTGCACTGCCGCGCGGGCCGATGGGGGGATGTCGTCGTAGACGGCCTGGCGGAGGAGGTCGTGGCGGAAGGTGACGGTGGTGCCGTTGTCCGTCAGGAGGCCTGCGCGGATGGCTTCGCGGAGGGGGTCCGTCAGGGTGGTTGGTGGGCGGTCGAGGAGTTCGGCGGCGTCGGTGAGGGTGAACGCGGTGCCCAGGACCGCGCCGGTGCGGAGCAGGGCGCGGCAGTCGTCCGAGGTGGTGGCGGTGCGGCGGCGGATGCCGTCGGACAGGCTGCCCGCTGTCGGGTCGAGGATGCCCGTGAGGAGTTGGACCAGCAGGAACGGGATGCCTGCCGCGCTGTGCAGTCTGCGGGTCAGGTCCTGGTCCGCTCGGTGACCCAGGTGGTCCTTGGCGATCTCGGAGGCCGCCGAGTCGGACAGCGGGGGCAGGGCGATGCACGTGGCGTGGTCGGTGTTGGCGAGGACGTGGTCGACGGGGCCGTTGTCGACCTCCCTGGTCGCCAGGAGCCAGGTGATGGGGCTGGCCGCCAGGCGGGGTACCAGGACGCGGAGTGCGAAGGTGCTGAGCGGGTCTGCCCACTGGGCGTCGTCGAGGACGAGGAGCAGGGGGTCGCGTTCCGCTCGGCGTTCCAGGAGGGCGGCCAGGTGTTCGGCCAGCCAGAGGGGTTGGGCGGTGAGGGGGGCCAGGGCGAGGAAGTCGGTCGAGGTGAGGGCGGGGTCCGGGCCGGAGCGGAGGGCCGGGCCCAGTGACGCGAGTGGGGTGACGTCGTCGCCAGGCCGGGCCGTCGAGGTGCCCACGGCCCGGCCCTGGCGGCGAGCTTGTTCCACGACCTCGCGGACGAAGGCGGTCTTGCCGATGCCGGGCTCGCCCCGGACCACCACGAGGGTGCCCGCGCGCAGTGCGCGGAGTGCCGTGCCCAGTTCGGTCGAGCGGCCGCGCAGCGGGTGGGAGGCGGTCTCGGTGCTCACCCGGCCGACTGTACCGACGGGGGTCCTGTTGAGACGGTCAGAAGGCCTCGGAGGCGTGCGGCACGTAGTGCTCCTCCAAGCGGGTGATCTCCTCGTCCGAGAGGGCCAGGTCGACGGCGGCCACGGCGTCGGTGAGGTGGTGGTCCTTCGTCACGCCGACGATCGGGGCGGTGACGGCGGGCTTGTGCAGCATCCACGCGAGCGCGACCTGGGCGCGCGGGACACCGCGTTCCTGCGCGACCGCGCCCACGGCGTCCACGACCCTGCGGTCGGTGTCCTCGGTCTGCCGGTACAGCTTCTTGCCGAACACGTCGGTCTCGCTGCGGGCCGTGGTCGTGCCCCACTCCCTGGTGAGCCTGCCGCGCGCGAGCGGGCTCCACGGCAGGACGCCGACGCCCTCGTCGAGGCAGTACGGGTGCATCTCCCGCTCCTCCTCGCGCATGATCAGGTTGTACTGGTCCTGCATGGAGACGAACCTGGTCCACCCGTTGAGGTCGGCGACGTGCTGCATCTGGGCGAACTGCCAGGTCCACATCGAGGACGCGCCGAGGTAGCGGACCTTGCCCGCGCGCACGAGGTCGTGCAGCGCCTCCATGGTCTCGGTGATCGGCGTGTTCGGGTCGTAGCGGTGGATCTGGTAGAGGTCGATGTAGTCCGTGCCGAGCCTGCGCAGGCTCGCGTCGACCTGGGTCATGATCGCGCCGCGGGACAGGCCGGACCCGTTGGGGCCGGGACCCATCCGGTTGTAGACCTTGGTGGCGACGACGACGTCCGAGCGGTCGGCCAGCTCGCCGAGCAGCGTGCCGACGATCTCCTCGCTGGAGCCGATCGAGTACGAGTTGGCGGTGTCGAACGTGGTGATGCCCGCTTCGAGCGCCTGCCGGAGGAACGGCCTGGCCTCGTCGATCCCCATCGACCACTCGTGGGTGCCCTTCGCGGGATCGCCGAAGCTCATGCAGCCGAGGACGATCCTGGACACCTCGAGCCCCGTGCCGCCCAAACGCAGGTAGTCCATCCCATGCCTCCCGTTCGTCCGCGCCTCAGCCCAGCGCCGCGCGCACCGCGGGCAGCACCTTCGAGCCGAGCAGCTCGATGCCGCGCATCGCGTCGGCGTGCGGGACGCTACCCAGGCTGATCTGGGCGAGGAACCGCTGGTGCCCGAACAGCTCGTGCTGGTGGAGGATCTTCTCCACGATCTGCTCGGGGCTGCCCACGAACAGCGCGCCCTCCAGGCCGCGGCCCGCCTCGTAGCCCGCGCGGTCGATGCGGAACCGGCCGCGCGACACCGTGTGCAGGTAGGTGCGGTAGTGGTCGAAGAAGGTGTCGGCGGCGGCCTGCGAGGTGTCGCCGACGAACGTGTGCGACGTGATCGCGATCGGCGCCTCGGCGTGGCCTGCCTCGGCGGCGGTGGTCCGGTAGAGCTGGGCCAGCGGGACGAACTGGCGGGGCCTGCCGCCGATGATGGCCAACGCCATGGGCGTGCCGAGGCGACCCGCGCGCACGACGGACTGCACGGTGCCGCCGACGCCGATCCACACCGGCAGCCGGTCCTGCACCGGGCGCGGGTAGACCTCCTGCGCGTGCAGCGGGGGTCGGAAGCGGCCGGACCACGTCACCTCGGCGTTGTCGCGGAGGCGGAGCAGGAGGTCGACCTTCTCCTCGAACAGGGCGTCGTAGTCCTCCAGCCGGTAGCCGAAGAGGGGGAACGACTCGGTGAACGCGCCACGCCCGGCCATCACCTCGGCGCGGCCGCCGCTGACCAGGTCGAGCGCGGTGAAGTCCTCGAACACCGACACCGGGTCGGCCGAACTGAGGACGGTGACGGCGCTGGTCAGGCGGATGTCCTCGGTGCGCGCGGCGATGGCCGACAGCAGCACGGCGGGCGAGTTGGCGGCGAAGTCGGACCGGTGGTGCTCGCCGATGCCGAACACCGACAGCCCGGCCTGGTCCGCCAGCTCGCCGAGCTCGATGACGTCGCGCACCCGCTGCCGGGCGCTGACCACCTGCCCGGTGTGCGGGTCCTCGGTCAGCTCCACGAAGGTGAACACGCCGATCTCCATGACCCGACGATAACGCACAAGCTTGACGCTTCAACCGCGATGTACGCTGGGAAGATGACCGCAGAGACACCCCGTTGGCTCACAGCGAACCAGCAGGCTGCCTGGATCGCCCTCAGCGGTGTGCTCATCAAACTGCCCTACGCGCTCGACGCGGACATGCGCGGCCGGACGGGGTTCAGCCACTTCGAGTACCTGGTGCTGAGCGTGCTCTCCGAGACGTCGGACCGCACGCTGTCGATGAGCGACCTGGCGTCGTTGAGCAACGCGTCGCTGTCGCGGATGTCGCACGTGGTGACCCGGCTGGAGAAGAAGGGCTGGGTCAGCCGCTGCCCCAGCGCGGAGAACGGGCGCGTCACCAGGGCGCGGCTGACCGACGCCGGGTTCGAGGTGCTGGTCGACGCGGCGCCGGGGTACGTGAAGACGGTGCAGGAACTGGTGTTCGACGCGTTGACCCCCGAGCAGCAGGAGCAGCTGTCGGTCATCTCGACGTCGATCCTGGCCAAGCTCGACCCCGGCGGCGAGTGGCCGCCCGCCGCCGCGCGCCCGCGCCCCGTGGAGTGACCGTCCGAAGTGGACGCTACTTCGTCGCTCCCACCGCCCGGATCCCGTACCAGGCCGGGATGAGCGCGAGCACGGACGCCGCGCCGAACACCAGCCACGACGTCGGGCCGAGCTGGACCCACAGCGCGACGCCCACGACCGGGCCCAGCGCGGAGCCGACGCCGAACATGGCGTGCGCGGACCCGAGGTAACGCCCCCGCAGGTGCTCCGGCCCGGCCTTCGCCGGGTAGGCGAACATCGTGGGGCCCTCGATGATCTCGGCCAGCGACCACAGCAGCGTGCCGATCACGAACACCGCCAGCCCGCCGGGCAGCGCGTAGAGCGCGAGGCCGCCGCCGAGCAGGGTGAAGCCGATCGCCAGCACGATCCGCATCGGCCAGTGCTGCACGACCTTCGTCATCAGCAGCTCGAAGCAGATCACCACGGCCCCGTTGACCGCGACCACGACGCCGTACCAGAACACGTCCAGCCCGGCGTCGCGCATGGCCAGCGGCAACGTGCTGAGGTACTGCACGTACACGGCGGCGTTGATGAGCATCGCGATGAGGTACGCCACGAACCGGCGGTCGGCCAGCACGGCGAGGTAGCCGGTCGACGTGCCGGGCTCGACCTTCGCGGGCGCGGACACCCCGCGCGGCAGCGCGAACAGCGCGATGGCCGCGTACCCGAGCGAGGCCAGCGCCTCGCCCCAGAACAGCAGGTCGTACGACACGGTGAGCAGCAGCGCGCCGACGACCGGCGCGGCGGTGGTGCCGACGTTGAGCGCCAGCCGGTACATGGCGAACACCATGACCTGCCGGTGCTCCGGGGTCAGCTCCGCCAGCAGCACGGCCGAGGCGGGCCGGTAGAGCTGGCTGATCACGCCCACGGCCGCGACCGCGAGCAGCAGCGCCCAGTAGACGTGCACGTACAGCACGCCGAGCAGCAGCACCGACGTGCCCGCCATGCCGAACACGATGGTCAGCCGCGGCCCGATGCGGTCGGTGAACGTGCCGCCGAGCAGCACGCCCAGCACCGACCCCGCGCCGTACGCGCCGAGCGCGAAACCGCCCTGCACGTCGCTGAACTCGCGGGAGGTCATGTACAGCACCAGGAACACCTGCATGAAGGCGCCCAGCTTGTTCACCAGCACGCCGAACAGCAGGGCCTTCACCGCGAACGGCGACTCGCGGATCGTGACCCAGATGCCCGTGTCGGAGCGGGGGGCCTCCGTGGTCACCGGGACGTCACCACGAGCGCGGCCTGCGCCCCGTCGAGGGCGGCCCGGCACTCGTCCGCGGTCGGCGCCACGGCCGTGGCGAAGGCGACGCGACCGGAATTGATCCCCTTCGGAGGAGGAGACACAATCGTTCCCGGAGCCACGAGCGTTACAGCCGAATCAATTTGGGACGGTAGTGCCAAATTGTCGAATTCGACGGACTCGATCACCGTCTCGTCGTTCTCGACGTAGAAGAAGCGGACGGCGGCGACCAGTTCCCGATCAACGGCGATCTCCTGTTCGAGATCGCACGAAACAGCGGCGGCGATCAATCCCGGATCGATACCCGAGGACCGCATCCCAAGATATGGAATGAGGTCCCCGCCGAGCCTCCCGTTGACCTCGATGACCTTCAACCCGTTCGGCGTAACCTTGAACTCCGCGTGCGTCCAGCCGTCGGTGAAACCGAGGGCCGAATGGGTGTCCTGCAACACTCGGAGGACTTCGGGATCACGAAGCAGAGGGTCGTGGTGGGTCACCACGTGGCCCACCTCCTCGAAGTACGGGGCGTAGGCCAGCTCCTTGCGGGCGACGAACAGGCCCTGGACCACGCCGCCGCGGACCACCGAGTCGATGCTGATCTCCGGCGCGTCCAGGTACTCCTCGACCAGCACGGACTCGTCGTAGCTCGGCGCGTGCGGCACGGTCGCCTCGGCGGAGAACGTGAAGTGCGAGGCCAGCTCCTCGGGGGTGCGCACGAGGATCACGCCGTAGCTGGCGGCGGCCGCACGGGGTTTCACGACGACCGGGTAGCCGATCTCGGCAGCGGCCGCCAGAGCCTTGTCCACCGTCCCCACCAGCGCGAACCTCGGCTGCGGCACGTTCGCGGCGGCCAGCGCCGACCGGGTCGCGTGCTTGTCGCGGCAGCGCCACACGGCGTCGGGATCGGTCGTCGGCAGCCCCAACGCGCGCGCCACGATCGCCGCCTGGTGGATGCGGGCCTCGTCCCAGCTCAGCACGCCCGCGACCGGCGTCGACGCCGCCACGGCGCGGGCCGCCTCCAGCAGCACGTCGGCGTCGGTGTTCGGCACGACGGTCGCCGCTTCGACGTACGCGTTCTCCCAGGTCGGCTCCACCGTGTTCAAGAGGTGGATGCGATAGCGCGTGGTCATCGACTCGAACAGGTACTCGCGGAACCGGCGAGGACCGGTCGAGATCACGAGCAGCAGGGGTCGGGTCATGTGTTGTCTCCGAATCGTCAACGCGCTACGCCACTCGGCCCACAGGAACATCCCATACCGGGGTGCGCATTACCTGATAGCACCTATCTATCACGTGAATCGACCCATGGGCCTCACCCTTATGGACCAGTGAACTGCGTCACAGCGAAAAATCTTCCGCGTACCAGGGATGTTAACGTAGGGTCTGCCACGGGATAATTCGTGATCTACCGCGAATTAACCTGGAGTACACCGGGGCCCATCCCGAACAGAATTCCACCCCACTCCGGTCGCCACTAGGGCGGTCGGAGTTTTCGAGCTGCCCGAATCAGAACGTCAACTGGGGGGTACAGCCATTATTCTGACCGGTAGTGAGATCGAGAGAGAATGGGCGAACGGTCGCATCACGATCGAACCGTTCGTCCCCGAGCAGGTGAACCCCAACAGCTACAACTTCCGGCTGGGCCGGACCCTGCGCACCTACCGCAACTCGCCGCTGGACCCTCGCCACCCCAACGAGTTCGACGAGATCGAGATCCCGGACGAGGGCTACGTGCTCGAACCGGGGCGGCTCTACCTCGCGCACACCGTCGAGGTCCTGGGCAGCGACCACTACGCGCCGACCTTCGCGGCCCGGTCCTCCGTGGCGCGGCTCGGGATGTTCATCAACCTCTCCGCGAGCCTCGGCGACATCGGCTACAAGGGCCAGTGGACGTTGCAGCTCTACACGTTGAACCGGGTGAGGGTGTACCCCGGCATCAACGTCGGCCAGATGATGTGGTGGCGTCCGCAGGGGGAAGTCGTGCTGTACGAGGGCAAGTACCAGGGCGCGACCGGGCCGCGGTCCAGCGACATCCACATCGACTTCGACAAGCAGATCGCCCGGCAGCGGTTCCCCGGCCTCGGCGCCAGCGGCGACCGGGCCGAGGTGGGCCCGAAGTTCGCCGCGCTCGCCACGAGCAGCCGCGACTTCCGCGTGCCCGACGCGTTCTGCGTGCCCGCCGGTGAGTTCACCGACGCCCGGACCGCCGAGCAGACCGCGGCACTGGAGGACGCCTTCGCCGACCTGCGCGCCACGGTCGGCGCGTTCTACACGGAGTCCGTCGCGCGCATCCAGTCGATCGGGGCCGAGATCCGCTTCCCCGAGGACGCGCACGCGCTGCTCCGCCTGCGGCTCAAGGAGGTGTTCGGCGACATCGCCGACCGGCGGTTCGCCGTGCGCTCCTCCGGGTTGGAGGAGGACACCGAGGGCAGCAGCCTCGCGGGCGTGCACCACAGCGTGCTCAACGCCCGCGGCTTCGACGAGGTCGTCGGCGCGATCGAGCAGTGCTGGGCCTCCTACTACGAGGCTCCCGCCGTCGCGGCACGGGTCCGCGCGGGCAGCCACGACGCGTCGCCGCGGCTCGCGGTGATCGTGCAGGCGATGATCGAGCCGACGCTAGCGGGGGTGGCGTTCACCGGGCTGGACGCGGACTTCCCCGACCGCGTCGTCGTCGAGCACGTCGAGGGTCTGGCCGACCAGCTGGTCGCCGGCGTTGCCGTGCCGACCAGGACGGACTCGGATCACCTCGCCACCGCGCCGAACCCCGTGCTGGAGGAGGTCGTCGCGCTCGCGAACGCGTTGCGCGAGAAGCGCGGCCACCACGTGGACGTCGAGTGGGCGGCCGACGAGCGGGGCGTGCACCTGATCCAGGTGCGGCCGCTCACCGCCACGATCGACCGGCCGCGCAGCAGCGCCGAGCCGGTGGCGCAGGCCGTCCGGATGTACTTCGAGGACGTGCCGCAGTCGTTCCACCTCGGTGACGTGGCGGCCGTCTACGGCGGGTACGTCGCCAAGCGCGGGCCCGCCTACCGGATGGCCGCCGCCAACGGCGCGACCACCGGATCGGGCTGGGTCCTCCAGTTCAACGGCCTCGGCCTGCACGACGAGACCACGGCCGCCGCGCTGCGGGCGGTGCTGGCGACGGGCGCGGCGAAGGAGTGCGTGCTCGACCTCGGCGACCACCTGCGGCAGATCGTGCTGCCCAAGGACGAGGTCCTCCCCCGGCTCGCCGAGCTGGCGGGCGCGCGGCCGGAGGGCACCGAGCTGCGGTCCGCCGTCGTGCGGGACTTCATCCGCGGCGAGCTGGGCATGATCTCCCGGCTCGCGGGCGACGGGCTCGTCGTCGAGTACACGCCCGAGGGCCTGATGGCGCTCAACCGCGGCACCGCGGGCGGCGAGACGATCGTGCTGAACGACCTGGAGCGGCCGTTCGACGCTCCCGGCAACGTGACCGCCGCACCCGAGGGCGCCGCGCTGCTGCCGCACCTCGCGGGGCTCGGCAGGCTGACCGCCGCGATGCACGCCAAGCACGGCGCCGTGACGCTGGAGTGGGTGTTCGAGCAGGGCGAGCCGTACTTCGTCGACTACTCCGTGCTGGGCGCGGACGAGGTCACCGTGTCGTCCGCGGGCGTGGTGCAGATGTCGCCGGGCACGGCGCACGGCACGCTGCTGCGGTTGGAGGAGGACGAGCTGCTGGCCAGGCTGTCCATCGGGCCCGCCGTCAGCATCAACAAGTCCACCGACGTGGCCGAGTACGACGGGCTCGCGCGGATCCTGGACAAGGTCAGCTCGATGCAGGAGCGGCCGATCGTCCACGCCAGCAGGCCGTACGCCGTGCTGTCCGTCCTCATCGGACACGTCGCGGGCTTCGTGTTCGACCAGGGCTCGACCCTGGGCCACCTGGCCATCCTGCTGCGCGAGGCGGGGGTTCCCGCCGTGGCCGCGGCCGGGTTCACCGGCGACGGCGAGGTCGTCATCAGCGACGGCACGGTCATCCTGACGAGTCACCGGGGAGAAGGATCTTGAGCACCGACAGCGCATGGCTCGTGCTGGGTGGGCTGCACCACCTCAACGGGTCGACCGCGCCCGCCCCGAGCGACCCCCTGGTCCTGGTGCCGCTCACCGCGCCCGTGCACCAGCACTTCCCGTCCAACACCGTCGTGCTGACGTGGGCCGACCTCGGCGAGGTCGAGCTGCACGCCCGCACGTCCGGGTCGGCGGAGGGCGGGCACGGCAAGGCGGACGCCGCCGACCTGTTCCCGCACATGCTGCCGGGCGAGGTCCTCACCGACCTGGTGAGCGGACTGTCCTCGGAGGACGGACGACCGCGACCGCTGGTGCCGCTGTGGTACCTGGCCGTCCGCGACGGCGAGCTGCACGTGCACGCGCAGACCCGGTTCCGCGCCGAGGACGCGTGCTTCATCCGGGTCACGCCGGAGCCGATCGCCGTCACGGACGTCGAGGACCTGGAGTGGCTGCCGGAGGCGGTCGCCCGGCACGCCGAGCAGTTCCTGTTCCTCAACAACCACCAGCGCTACTACCGCAAGTGCTTCCCCGGCAAGGAACTCGAGTACAAGTACACGCTCGCGCCGCCGGTGGACGTGTGGACGCTGACGGTGCGGATGTACCAGCGGCTCGTCGAGGGCGGCCTGCCCGGCTACCTGATGGAGTACCGCGACGAGTTCCAGGCGTGGGACTACGCGAACCACCTCTACCAGGTGACCGCGCCCGAGGAGGACCGCGGCTACGTGTCGTTCATCCCCACCACGGACGGCAAGAACCTGGTCAAGCGCAAGTGGTACAAGAAGGACACGTTCAACCGGCGGGAGAGCCACACCTACGGCGTCGTGCCGGAGCACGGGTTCGACGAGTACATCCGGTCCGAGCTGGGCGTGTCCGCGACGAAGCTGCCGCCGTTCCGCCGGATCCGCTACGACGTGAACTTCGAGTCGGCGCGGACCGGGCACGTGTACGGGATCTTCTTCGACCACGTCAGCCTGGTCGACGCGCCCGAGGTCGTGCTGAACCAGTGCGAGCTGGAGTACCTGCGCAGCCGCACGGCGGTCGAGCCCAGCGAGCAGGACGTGCTGGACGAGATCGGCGAGATCGCGACCTGGCTGGAGGCGTTCCTGCGGGAGCACGGCCTGACCGACGAGCGCGGCTACTACTCGAAGCTGACGTTCCTGCTCGACTCGGTCGCCGCCCGCCCGGAGCTGGCCGTGGAGGTGTCCTGATGGGCGCCGGTCCCCGCCGATGACGGTCTACTGGTTCGTCTGGGACGCGGCCGCCGCGTGGGTCGTGGACGAGCTGGACGCGGAGGGGTCGCTCCCCCACGTCCGCGCGCTGCGGTCCGCGGGCGTCCGCGCCGCCGGACGGCCTCCGTCGCCGAACTGCCAGACGCCGCCGTCGTTGGCGACGCTGTTCACCGGCACGTCGTCGCAGGAGCACGGCGTGACCGGGTTCTCCGTGCCGACCGGGCTCACCGAGCACCGGTCGGGGTTCGACCCGACCTACCCCGCGCGGCCGCCGGTCTGGCGGTCGCCGGGGGTGCGCGGCGCGTTCGTGCACGCCCCGTGGGTGTTCGACGCGGACGGCGGGCTCGGCCCGGACGTCGAGGTGGCGATCGAGGCCTACAGCGGCAGGCTGGCCAGGCACGACCGGCTCTCGGTGGCACCGGGGCAGGTCGTGGACTGGCCGGTCGCCGACCTGCCGGTCCGGGTCGAGGCGACCGCGGACGGCGTGGTGCTGCGCGCGGGCGGAACAGCCCACGCGCTGGGGCACGACTGGACGCCGGTGCGGCTCACGCCGTCGCAGGGGTTCTGGGTGCGCCGGGTCGGCGAGGACGCGCTGGTCCGCACGGGCACGTGGACGGTCCGCACGGGCGGCACGAACGCCGCGCTGGCCGAGCGGCTCGCGAACGCCCCGGTGTTCGCGGGCGAGAGCGTCGGCTCGCTGTACCGCGCGGGCCTGTTCGGGCCCCGCCTCGCCGAAGGCGGCGACGGCACGGCGGAACAGGAGTTCCTGACGTCCGTGGACCGCGTGGTCGAGTCGTTCACCGCGGCGGCCGAACTGGTCGTCGAGGGCCACGACGCCGACCTGGTCGTGGTGTACCTGCCGTGGACCGACGACGTCGGCCACGAGGTGCTCGGCTGGTGCGACCGGCACGCGGCCACGTACCGGCCGGACATCGCCGACCGGGTGCGGGACCTGCTGCGGCACTGCTACCGGGCCGCGGACGCCGTGCTGGGCACGGCGCTGCGGCGCGCGGGCGAGCACGACACCGTGCTGCTCAGCGCCGACCACGGCATGGTCGGCAGCACCGACCTCCTGCACGTCAACGAGGTGCTGGTCGCCGCGGGGCTCGCCGAGGCGGACCCGGCGCGCTCGCGGGTCGTGTACCACCCGGCCAACAACGGGTCGCTGCGCGTCAACCGCGCGGTGGTCCCGACCGAGCTGGTCGACGCCACCATGCGGCGGGCGATGGCCGTGCTGCTCGACCTCGGGCCGTCGGTGGTGACCGGGTTCCTCGACGAGCGGGCCCGGCCGATCACCGAGCCCGCCGAGATCGTCTACCTCGTTCTCCACGACGACTACCAGCCCTCCGCCGTCCTCGACGGCGGCCCGGCGCTGCGCCCCATGGTCAAGACCGGGTCGCACGTGGTCAACACCGGCAGCGACCGGCTGCTCGCGACGGTCGCCGCCGCGGGCCCCGGCATCCCCGCCGGTGTGGACCTCGGCACCGTCGACAACACCCTGGCCGCTCGGATCGCCCGGCACCAGCTGGGCCTGGGCGACCGGCCGACCGACTTCCCCTTCAGGAGCAAGACCTTGAGCGACACCCTGGAAAGCCTGCTGACCGTCCCGCCCTCCGAGTTGGTCGCGACCCGGCACCGGTCCGTGACGACCTTCCTCGCCGAGCGCGACCTGGAACCCCGGTGGCTCAACGCCTTCATGCTGCAACGGGTCGGCGACGGCGAGCTGCTGCTCACCAGCTCCCCCGTGCACGGCCTGGCGAACGAGACCAGCGACCTGGACTTCATCCGGATCCAGGAGGGCGCGATCGACGGCCCCCGGATCTCGACCAAGATCTTCGAGCGCGGCCACCACCTGGAGGTCGTGTCGTTCGCGCGCGGCGAGCTGAAGCGCAACCTCGACGAGCTGGCCGCGCTCGCGGCCCAGTCGCCCGGCGAGCTGGTGGCCGGGTTCCGCACGTGGGACAAGAGGTTCGAGCCGCGGCGCAAGCAGACCGAGCGCATCGTCAACGGCATCACCCTCGACGGCCACGCGCCGTACCTCCAGAGCCTGCCCGCGCTGGGCAAGGTCTGGTCGCGGGCCGCGCTGCACACCGCCGTGGAGCAGGTCGCGCACCTCTGCTTGGCCGAGGCAGCGGGCGAGCTGCGCGGCCGGGTCGGCTACGCCTACAACGTGCTGCTGCACCTGATGGACTCGGTGCTCTCGCTGCACGGCGACGTCTACACGACCCGCAAGTGGTACCTGTTGCGCTGGGCCAGGTTCGTCCGCACCGGCAGGTGGCACGACGACGCGTACCGCGCGGCGGGCGAGGCGATCGAACGCGCCCGCAAGTCCCTCTCGGCGGCGTTGACCGCGGGGACGTCGGTCCGACTGGCCGAGGACTACGTGGCGCTGGTGTCGGCGGTCGCGAGGGCGGCCGGTGTCACCGAGGACGTCACCGTGCGGACGGCGCTCGCCGAAGGCGCCGCGTACCACCACTTCCTGCCCGGCTCGGAGCTGCTGTCCGCCGACGGGAGCAGCGTGCTGGTGACCGGGCGGGTCGACGAGACCCCGGTCGCGCTCGCCGCGCTGCCCGGTGTCGCGGCCTCGGACGCCACCACAGCCCTGCGCGCGGTGCGCGCGGGCGTCGCCAGGACCACCGTCGAGTACCAGGACCGGAGCGGGGCATGACCGAGACGACGATCGCGAGCCGGGTGCCGGTGTACCCCGGTCTCCGCGCGGGCCACGGCACCGCGACCCCCCAGGCCGTGACGACCTGGTTGCAGGTCGCGTGGCTGATGCTGGCCGAGGGCCGCGCCTACGTGGAGGACCTCGAAGGAGGGACCTCGCAGCCGCAGATGCAGCAGGCCGCGAAGCTGCGGATGCTGGAGCAGCTCGTGGACATCGACAACCGGCTCGCGGGCCGGGTCGCCGCCGCCGACGGGCACTGCCTGGCGCTGGGCCTGGAACACGGCCTGAGCGAGCTGGCGAGCACCACCGGCGAGGAGCTGGGCGACATCTTCGGCGTCGACGAGGAGTTCGGCGGCGACAGCTGCCGGGTCGACGACATCTTCGTGCTGTGGCAGCGGTTGCTCGACGGCTTCCCCGGCGAGCTGCCGGACCGGCTCGTCGCGCAGGGGCAGCGGGACATGCTGCTCACGCTCCAGAAGTGGGCCGAGCTGGCCCGGTCCGCCGGGTTGGACGTCGGCCTGCTGACGTCGTTCATGAAGGATGCCTGAGGGGATGGCGATGAACACGGTCGTGGCGGAAACGCCGATCAGCGGGGTGCCCGAGGACCGCGTGTGGGCGGCGGTGCGGAACGTGCCCGCGCTCGCCGACCACGTCCTCGAGGTGACGACGACACCCGAGGGCGACGAGCGGTGGAGCGCCCTGCTCAACGGCAGCCAGGTCGACTGGGTGCAGCGCTGGAGCCCGGTCGCCGACGGGCGGCAGGACTTCGAGCAGGTCACCGGCGACCTCGCCGAGCTGCGCGGCACGTGGACCGTCGCGGACACGCTGAGCCTGCGCATCGAGTTCCACCTGGGCATCGACGGGCTGGCCCCGCTGCTCGACCCGATCTGGACGCAGTCGTTCCAGGCGCACGCCGACGCGCTGGTGCGCGCCGTCGCCGCCACCAGCCGAGAGGGCGCCACGCCGTGACCGAGTACCTCAACTTCCTCGGCACCACCGTGCGGTTCGACGTCGAACCCGACGCCGAGCCCGCGTTCGCGCCGGTGCGGAAGTTCTTCCGCCACCTGGTGTCCGCCGACGCGGCGGGCGTGCCCACGTTCCGGATCGCCGTGCGGGCCTACGACCCGGACCACGACGTCGCGCCCGAGGTGTGGGAGACCGAGCAGTCGGTGATCCGGCGCAGCAACGCGGCCGAGTTCAACTTCGACGCGCACGTCGTGGACGTGGGCGAGCGCAGGCGGTACGTCAACCGCACCACGCTGCTCGACGCGCCCCGCGACGCGATCAAGGACAACGGGTTCGAGCTGGCGATCACCGCCGGGTCGACCGTGCAGGTGCTGGACTTCGTGCGGGACCTGGTGATCCGCCACGAGGAGTCGCGCGGCACCGTCGTGCTGCACGCCTCCGGCCTGCGCGACGACGAGAAGGCCGTGGTCATCGCGGGCCCGAAGGGCGCGGGCAAGACCACGACGCTGCTGTCGGCGCTGCGCAGTCCGAAGTGGACGTACTTCACCGGCGACAAGCTGTTCGTCGAGGTCGTCGACGGCGTGGTGATGGCGCACCCGTGGCGCGACTACCCGTACGTCGGCGTCGGCACGATCCTGGCCGACCCCCGGCTGACGGAACTGGTCCGCGAGTCGGTCGACGCCGGGGTGGAGGAGCGTGCTCCCGGCGAGAAGCTGCTGATGGACCCGGACGTGTTCGAGGCGTGGCTGGGCGTCGAGTTCTCCGCCGCCCCCAAGCGGCTGGCGGCGCTGTTCCTGCCCGAGGTGCGGCCGAGCGAGCCGCTGCGGACGTGGCGGGTCACCGACGACAACGAGCGCTGGGCGCAGCTCAACAAGATCGTGGACCGGCAGGTGGACACCACGTTCTTCACCTGGCAGTCGCACCTCGTGCCGGACTACACGGCGTTCTACGCCTCGCTCGCGAAGCTCCGAGGGCACCTGGACGACGTGCCCATGATCCGCTTGCGCGGCACCCTCGACATCGACCCCGACGCCGTCCTCGGAGACGCCGAAACCCGTTAGGAGACAGGACATGCGCTTAGCCATCATCGGACTGGCGGGCTGCGGCAAGTCCACCACCGCCGGGCTGGTCGCGGAGTTCGCGGCCGAGCGGGGCCTGACCTGCTCCACGGTCAAGCTCGCCAAACCCCTCTACGACCTCCAGGCGCAGGTGTACCGCAGGTCCGGCGTCGAGCTGGCCGACGGCGTGCAGGACCAGGTGCTGATGGAGGCGCTGGCCGACGCCATGCGCCGGATCAACCCCCGGTCGCTGGCCGACGACTTCCTCGCCAGGCTCGGCGCGACGGACGCGGACGTCGTCCTCAACGACGACCTGCGCGACCCGCACGTGGACGCGAAGGCGTTGCGCGAGGGCGGTTTCCGGGTGCTGCGGGTCACCGCGTCGCCGGACGTCCGGGAGAAGCGGCTAGCCGGTCGGGGCGACACGTCCCGTGCTGACAAGTCGACCAGCCAGCTGGACCTGATCGAGCCGGACGCCGTGCTGGACAACAGCGGGTCGCTCGACGAGCACCGCGCCGCCGTCCGCGACCTGGTCGGGAGCTGGCTGTGATCCTCACCGGCAAGGACATCCACCGCGAGGTGCTCGCGGGCCGCATCCACATCGACGACTACGACCCGGAACGCCTGGAGCCCAACAGCTACGGCTTCCGGCTGGCCCGCGAGATCATCTCCTACGACGACGAGGTCATCGACTCGCGCACGCCGATGCGGTCGACCACGCTCGTCATGGACGACGAGGGCACGACCCTGTTCCCCGGCCGCTTCTACCTCGGCGGCACGATGGAGACCATGGGCAGCCCGCACTACGCGGCCACGCTGTACGCGTGCCGCTCGGTGTCGACGCTCGGGATGTGGATCCAGTTCTCCGCGCCGCTCGGCCACAGCGGGGCGCTCTTCCCGTGGACGCTGGAGATCGCGGTCGCGGAACCGGTGCGGGTCTACCCCGGCATGATCATCGGTAAGCTGGCGTTCTGGGCCATGCAGGGCGACGCGATCGGCTACGACGGCAAGTACACCGGGTCGCGGTCGGCGGTGCCGTCGAGGCTCAGCCTGGACGTCACGCCGCTGCCGCAACTGGTGGCGGGCGCCTGATGTCCAACACCGAGCTGTTCCGGCTGCTGTCCGCGCTCGTGCTGCTGCTCGTCGCGGCCCACCTGCTCGGCAGGCTGTTCGGCAGGTTCCGCCAGCCCGCCGTGATCGGCGAGATCCTCGGCGGGCTGCTGCTCGGTCCCACCCTGCTCGGCCAGGTCGCCCCGGCGGCGAGCGAGTGGCTGTTCCCGAAGACCGGGCCGGTGGCCTCGGGGCTCGCGCTGGTCTACCAGCTCGGCCTGCTGCTGCTGATGTTCCTCACCGGCACGCAGATGCGGTCGGTGGTGGGCCGGGACAACGTCCGCGCCGTCACGGTGATCTCAGTGGTGGGCATGGTGATCCCGTTCGTGCTCGGCCTCGGGTTCGCCGCCGTCACCAACCCGGCGCTGATCATCGGCCCGGCCGACGGGCGGACGTCGCTCACCCTGGTGATCGCGGTCGCCATCGCCATCACCAGCATCCCGGTGATCTCGCGGATCATGCTGGACCTCGGCATCCTGCGGACCCCGTTCGCCCGGATCGTGCTGTCCATCGCGGTGCTGGAGGACATCGTCCTCAACGTGGTCATCGCGATGTCGCTCGGCCTGGTGAACAAGGGCAAGACCGGCGAGTTCGGCCTGGTCTCGCTGCTGGGCATCACCTCGCAGACGGCGACGATCGTCTACCACGCCGTGGTGCCGGTGCTGTTCCTCGCGGTGGCCGGGTTCGTCGGCACGCGGCTGCGGGCGCGGTTCACCGGCACGGGCGAGCCCGCCTCCGTGCTGGCCCGCAGCGTCGTGCTGGTGCTCGCGGTGTCGGCGCTGTGCGTGTTCCTCGGCATCGTGCCGCTGTTCGGCGCGTTCGTGGTCGGACTGGTGTCCCGGCGCGGCGAGGGCGGCGGCGAGGCCCGGCACGTCGAGGTCGTCCGCGGCTTCTCCACGGCGTTCTTCATGCCCGTCTACTTCGCGGTCATCGGCCTCAAGCTCGACCTCGTGCACGACCTGGACCCGTTGTTCACGGCCTACTTCATCGCGTTCGCCTGCCTGGTCAAGGCCAGCAGCGTGTACCTGGGCGGCAGGCTGTCCGGCACTCCCCCGATACCCTCGCTGAACCTGGCGATCGCGTTGAACGCCCGAGGCGGGCCGGGCATCGTGCTCGCCGGGGTCGCGTACGACGCGGGCATCGTGAACGGCCGGTTCTTCACCACGCTGGTGCTGACCGCGGTGATCACCTCGCTGATCGCGGGGTCGTGGCTGGAGCAGGCCGTCGCCCGCGGGCTGGCACCGTTCGACGACACCGGCGTCCCCGTCGAGAAGCCACTGCACACCGGAAGAGGACCAACGCCATGAGCACCGACCGCGTCGTCGCGATCGTCGACGCCTACTCCACGGCGCGCTACTTCGCGCCCCTGTTCCACGCCAAGGGTTTCCGGTGCGTGCACGTGCGCACCGCGCCCAGCATCCCCGCCGTCTACGCGCCCACGTTCGTCGCGGCCGACTTCCGCGACGAGGTCGTGCACACCGGCGACCTGGCCGTCACGGTCGCCGCGCTCAAGGCGTTCGACCCGATCGCGGTCATCGCGGGCATCGAGAGCGGCGTCGAGCTGGCCGACCAGCTCAGCGAGGCGCTCGACCTGCGCACCAACGGGACGGCGCTGAGCCCGGCCCGGCGGGACAAGTTCCTGATGGCCGAGACGATCAAGGCCGCCGGGGTGCCGGTGGCGGCGCAGATCCTCGCCCACGACCGGGACGTGCTGCTCTCCTGGTACCGCGAGTCCGGCGCGGGCCGGGTCGTGATCAAGCCGGTCAAGAGCGCGGGCAACGACGGCATCTACTTCTGCGACGACGAGGCGGACGTGCTGGCGGCGTTCGACGCGCTGGTCGACACCGACAGCGTCCTCGACCTGCGCAACGACGCGGTGCTGGCCCAGGAGTACCTGGAGGGCATCGAGTACTACGTGAACACCGTCAGCCTCGACGGCGTCCACTACGTGACCGACATCCACTCCACCCGGCACCTCAACGTGAACGGCGTGCGGGACCTGCTGGGCGGCTCGCACCTGCTGACCCGCCGAGGACCCGAGCAGGACCAGCTCGCCGACTACGTGTTCACCGTGCTGGACGCGCTGGGCGTGCGCAACGGTCCCGCGCACACCGAGCTGAAGCTCACCGACGCGGGCCCGCGGCTGGTCGAGACGGCGTCGCGGATCTGCGGCGCGGACCTGCCGGTGCTGGTCACCGAGGCCATCGGCGAGAGCCAGCTGGAGTGGACCGTCGACGCCTACACCGACCCGGCGCGGTTCACCGAGCGCGCGAAGGACGACTACGTCATCCAGCGGCACGCCATCTGCGCGAACATGGTGTCGCCGAAGGCGGGCACGCTGGTGTCGTACCCGAAGCTGGACCAGGTGAAGGCCCTGGAGAGCTTCCACGGCGCGGTGGTCAAGGTGAAGCCCGGCGACCGGATCTCGGTCACCAAGGGCGACTTCACCTACCCGATGCTCGTCCACCTGATGAACACGTCGTCCGCTCTGCTCTGGCGCGACTACGCGACAACGCGTTATCTGGACGGCGACAGCTTCTACGAGATCGTCTGAGCAGGAGGACCCCGTGATCACGCTCGCGCACCTCAGCGACGTGCACATCGACGGCAGCGCCCGCAACGAGGGGCGCGCGGCGCGCGTGGTCGACTACCTGGCCGCCCTGCCCGGTCGGGTCGACGCGGTGCTCGTCACCGGCGACCTGACCGAGCAGGGCAGGCCGGAGGACTACGAGACGGTGCTGCGGCTCGTGGCGCCGCTCGCCGTGCCGGTGCTGTTCTGCCCCGGCAACCACGACGAGCGGACGGCGTTCCGCGGCACGCTGCTCGGCCTGTCCGGGTCCGGGCCGGTGAACCAGGCGCACGAGGTGGCGGGGGCGTCGTTCCTGCTGTGCGACTCGGTCATCCCCGGCAAACCGGACGGCGAACTGGCGCAGGAGACCTTGGCGTGGCTGGACTCCGCGCTGGCCGAGGGCGACGGGCCCGCGTTCATCGCGCTGCACCACCACCCGGTGCCGCTCGGCATCCCGGAGCTGGACGCCATGCGGCTGCTCAACCCGGACGACCTCGCGGCCGTGGTGCGCAAGCACCCGCGGGTCGCCGGGGTGCTGTGCGGCCACGCGCACACGGCCGCGGCGTCGACGTTCGCGGGCGTGCCGGTGCGGGTCGCGCCGGGCGTGAAGTCGACGTCACTGCTGCCGTGGGAGCACGACGGCGACCTGACCCTCTACGACACGCCCGTGGGGCTGGCCTTCCACCTGCTCGACCAGGATGTGCTGACGACGCACTTCCGCGCACTGGCCTGAGGAGGCTCCCGATGCCCGCCGTTCTGCTGGACCTGGAAGGCACGCTGTTCGCCAAGGGCGAGCCGCTGCCCGGCGCCGCCGAGGCGGTGGACGCCCTGCGGGCACGGGGTCTCGGGCTGCGCTTCCTGACCAACATCGACTCCCGGCCGCCGGTGAGGGTGGCCGAGGAGCTGGCGGGCTACGGCCTGGACGTCCCGGTGGCGGAGCTGTTCACGCCGGTGTCGGCGGCCCGCGAGCTGTTCGCGGGTCTGCCGGACGCCTCGGTGTTCACGCTCGTGTCGACCGGGCTGCGCGGCGAGTTCGCCCACCTGGCGACGACGGCGCCGTACACCCACGTGCTGGTGGGCGACTGCCAGGACACGCTGGACTACTCGACGCTGGACGGGGCGTTCCGCGCGCTGCGCGACGGGGCGGACCTCGTGGCTCTGCAACGGGGGCGGTACTTCCGCCGCGACGACGGCGACCACGTCGACACCGGCGCGGTCGTGGCGGGGCTCGAGTACGCGGCGGGGGTGGAGGCGACGGTCCTCGGCAAGCCGTCCACCGACTTCTTCGCGCTGGCGGCCCGGTCGCTCGGCGTCGAGGTGGCGGACTGCGTGGTCGTCGGCGACGACGCCACCACCGACATCGAGGGCGGGCTGGCCGCGGGCGCGGTGACCGTCCAGGTGCGCACCGGCAAGTACGCGGCGCAGCACGCGGAGGGCCTGACCGGGCGGGCGCGGGCGGAGGTCGACTCGATCGCCGACCTGCCCGCCCTGCTCGCGACGCTGGTCCCCTAGGCCGGGAACCGCTTGCGGATGAGGAAGCCGAGCGGCCCGGACAGGAACAGCAGCAGCAACCACGTGTAGGTCAGGCCGGGCACGGTCGAGGCCAGCACGAACGCGAGCACCAGCAGCCCGGTGGGGATCATCGCCAGCAGGACGTTCCGCGCCGTGTAGCCGGTGGCGTCACGACCGACCTCCGGGTTGCCGTGGATCATGACGGTCAGCGCCGAGAGGCAGACGCTGCTGGCGAGGATCGTGCCGATGTAGACGAGCGCGGTGAACTTGTCGTCGCTGTACGCGCCGAGCATCTCCGTCGGGAACGGCAGCACCACGATCGTCAGCAGCCACAGCAGGTTCACCAGCGTCAACGGCCTGTTGTACGCCTTGACGTTCTCGAACACCCGGTGGTGGGTGATCCAGTACTGCGCGATGACCACGAAGCTCAGCAGGAACGTGTAGATCTTCGGCTGGTTCTCCGTGATCACCTGCACCGACGTGTGGTGCTCCGCCACGGACTCGGACACGGCGTCCACGAGCGGCAGGACCAGCAGGGTGATCGCGATGGCGACCACCGCGTCGGTGAACAGGACCAGCCGGTCGGGGTCTCGGGATGTCGTCACGGCGACATCTAACCCGATGCCCTGACCAGCGCGGGGGGGGCGGGGGGGGGGGGCGGGCGGGGCGCCCGGCCCCCCCCCCCCTCGCGTCACCCGGTGCCCAGCTTGGCCAGGTACTCGGCCCGGCTCGCCTCGATGCCCTTGGTCAGCTCCAGCACCTCCGGGCTGCTGCCC